>JBLNFG010000315.1:0-2574 GCA_050263495.1 Myxococcales bacterium
GTGCCTGGGGTTGGGCTCATTGTTGCGGCAACGTATGTCTCGGTGATCGATCAAGCTCAACGCTTCAAGAATGCGCACTGCGTCGCTGCGTATTTGGGACTTGTTCCGGGGGAGAATACAACCGGAGGACCTTCGAAACGCAAGCTGGGAAGTATCACCAAGCAAGGCAACACCCATGCGCGTACGCTGCTCGTCCAGTCGGCATGGTCGATCCTGCGCCTGCGCGGCTGCCAGGATCCGTTACGGAGATGGGCGGACCACATCGCGCAGACTAGGGGCAAGAAGATTGCCGTTGTCGCCCTGGCGCGCAAGCTAGCGGGTGTGCTGTGGGCCATGCTGCGCGATGGAACCCCATATGATGGCGCCCTTGAGGCAGAACAGAGTGCGCTCGGTGTCCGAAAGCAAGCCGCCAAGACGGCTAAGCGAGCTCGCTGCCTCGAAGCGGCAGCCAAGAAGCTTCGGCGTTCCGCCCCAGCGGCGGACACCAAGACCGTGCGTCCCCCGGTCAAAGCGGGACGAACCGAACGGAGGAGGAAGACGGCGTAACCACGTCCGACATCACCACCGCCCGGAGCGCCTTAGAGCGCGCTTGAGAAAGAGCACCCAATTGGAAACGATGAACGCGTCCGTACTGTCGAGGAGTCTGCAACCTTCGAGTCGCTTGATCACCTCGTTCGCAAAATTGCGTCTCGTTCCGCGTCTTGCATCCAAGTCTGCGTCTCGGGCCTGGCAAGCCGCATTGGCTGCCCGATGGACGCGTCGAGTCAATCGAGCGGTAGCTCGCATCCGAGCGTCTCGAACATATCCGGTCGGCTATCTTCCATCAACGGCCCGAGCACGGACCGAACAGGAAAGATCTGTCATGAGAAGACTAACGACAAGTACCTTCACGACGAGGCAGACTCCCAAAAGAGGAAAGAAGCCAAATACTGCCTTGCATACACCACCGGTTCAGAGTCAGTACGAGGTCGTGCTCACGGCGTCCTCCATTGGAGGCTGGTGACCGCGTGCAACGTGCCAGTCAGATTTGGAACTTGCACCGTGGACGAACCGACCAGCGCGCTAAGAAACGGATGGTGAAAGGCCGGGATCAGCCAAAGGAGGGTGCAACATAGTCGCGCGACCGGCCCAGGGGCCGAGTGCCGATCCGAAGCACTGCGGAGCGCGCAATATCAGGGTGAGCCAGCCCACGACAACCGTGGCGACTGGTCCGAAGCGCGTGTTTTGGGCCAAAGCAGCTTCTTGCGCCCGGCGCGCCGAAGGAGCTCGTGCCTGGGATCTCCTCGCACCGTGGCGAAGTCCAGGCGAGAGCAAGAGTTCGCGCCACTTCCGCCGGACTTAGCAGGATTCTGCAATGCGAACGCTTGCATTGCTCAGAGCGGTCAACAGACAGACGCCGGGCAGGCTAAGCGGCCCGCTCCTACGCTAACGTTTAGTGTCTTGCTAACAGGCCTGAAAGGAAAATCCACCTTGTGCGAAGCGCAACAACTGGATATGATAGGACTGGCGTTTTTGTGGGGTGCAGCCCTTGATCGAAGAATCAGGGTGGTTACGTTCAGCGTATGCAGGATTTGCGCGTGGGCGATAAGTTCTCCATACCAGCTCAAGCAGGGATGGGCATTAGGCACTACGGGATCTACGTTGGCCCTCGGGGCCGGCCGGGGAGGACGTTGTCCACAACAGGAAGGGTGCCGGGGTCGAGTTCGATTACCTCGCTCGCGTCTGCGGCACGCTCCCGGTGCGACTTGAACGTCGTGCAGCGCCAGGTACCGAAGAACTGATTGTGCGTCGCGCGCTGAGTCTGCTCGGCAAGCGCTACAACTTGTTTGAATTCAACTGCGAACACTTCGCGTCTGTGGTCCAACAGGGCGTCAACAAGAGCAGCCAGGTTTCGACAGGTATCGGTTTGGCATTGGGCGCCGTCGGACTGCTTGTTGCGCATTCGCTCGTTGGCCGTGGTGAGTACGACCCTGTCGTCGA
The DNA here is from genome assembly GCA_050263495.1 of Myxococcales bacterium. GTDB lineage: Bacteria > Myxococcota_A > Polyangia > Polyangiales > Polyangiaceae > FEN-1139. The sequence continues at coordinate 1,981 of JBLNFG010000315.1, forward strand.
TAGGTATCGCGACTCCAAAGGACGTTTCGCGAAGCGCTAGCGATAGAACATTGATTGACCGAGCGCTATCCGATTGATCTCGACGCAAGTCGGCATGCATAAGAGACTTCAACTACCGTACAATTATGATTGATCGACTGGACCTCTACGATGTGTTGTCTGCCATCGTTCCTGGCGCAGTGCTCGTGACGGGCGCAGCGACACTATTCTCGAACTTGAAGAGTCCATTCATCGCGTCTGGTCTCCCCTCGGAGTTTGCTTTTGTCGCGCTCGTGTCTGGCGCCATGATTGCTGGACAGGTGGTCCAAACTGTTGGCAGTGCTTTGGAGCCGCTCCTTTTTCGGCTCTTTGGAGGACGCCCTTCCGATCTGGCTATATCCGGGCGGCTTGCCGCACGTTACCTGCCGGACGATGCATCGAAGCGGATTGTTGAGAAGTTGCGGATTCGATGTGGAAGGTCTGATGCGAGCGACCATGGGCTCTTTTTATACGCCATGAATACGGCGGAGTGCTCTTCGAACTCGAAGGTACGAACATTCAATGCGCAATTCGGTCACCTGCGCGCGCTCTTCACGACTGCGGTGCTCGTACTCG
>JBLNFG010000316.1:0-4402 GCA_050263495.1 Myxococcales bacterium
AACACGACCAGGCGTAGCCCAATGCCAATCTGTGGAGCCGCGAGTCCAACGCCCTCGGACGCGCGCATCGTATCTTTCATGTCGCGTACGAGCGCGTGCAGTTGCGGCGTATCAAAACCATCGACAGGCGCTGCCCACTGCAAGAGTCGCGGATCGCCCATCTTCAGTACCGTGCGAACAGACATTGCGCCTAATCAGTAGCTCGACTGCGGTATTGAGCAAGATCAAAGCGGTGGGCTTACAGGAATGCAATCGCGCGTTACCGGTCCGACCGCTCATCGTTGCCGGGCCCGACCATCCATGGGTGACGGCTCTGACCGTTCATCGAATGATCGGCTTCACAATCGCCCTACCGTCTTTGATGACGACATCGAAGTCGATCTGACGTCCCTGGTGCTTCTCCCGTAATTGCGCCGCAGTAACCTCGAGTTTTTTGGCCAGAGCGTCGACCGACACAGGGGAGTTCTCGTTGGTCTGTTGCCGCGCGTTGCGCAGTTTCTCGGCAAGCCGCTCCACCTTCGCGTGCTCGAGGCCCTCGCTAGGTTTGTCGCGATCGGCAGGCTGGTTGCGGTCGGGTCGCACGGGTGGGGATGGCCGACCACCAACTGCCGATGCCGGGATTTCGGGCTCGGGCGGCGTTTTGGGTTGGACCGCAGTGGGTTGATTGTTGCCAGACGTCGACGGCACAGGTACGGCACCCGCAGTCACCCGTGCGATGCCGCCCGTCACGGGCGCTCGCTCGGTCGTCTTGTTGATCGGAGGGATTCCTGTCTTTGCCGGGGCGCCCCTTGGCGCAACCGTTTTCGGGGGCAACCCGCGGCCGGCCACGGCAGAGAACGCCGGCAGCCTTAGGCCACCCTGGGCGACGGCGCTGGTCGGTGCTGATTGTGGGCGGCTTGGGCGCGCCGAGAATCGCTTCGCCGGAGAGATTGCATTGGAAGGTGGAACGTCGTTTTGAGACGCTGGCGGCTGCTCAACCGACACCGCATTCGTGGGGCGAGGCGTCCGGACATGGCGCCGTTCGAGCCCAGGGCGCGACGACCGGCGCGCGATCGGCTTCGCCGAAGCCTTTCTGCGTAGCGGAGGCGGCATGGAAGAGAGCAAGGGGTCATCCAACTCGCTCCCCACTCCGGCCAAGCCATGCGTATCGAGTTCGTCTAGGTCCTCGTCTAGGAGCAGGCCCAAGTCGCGTTCTATCTGTGCGCGTACCGCTCGTGGTGAGTCCTTCGAGTCGAGCGAAGGGGAAGCGTCGCGCGGGGCTTTGTCTCCGGGTGGCGAGGGTGGGGCTGGGTTGGTCGCGACGAGCGATGAATCGTCGAGGTCCTCGCTGTCGCTCGGCGTAACCGGCATCTCGGATGCGGAACTCGTTTGTGATTCACGCTCCGGCAGTGCTAGCCGTTTTCGCTCCGCCGCTGTCAAATGATCGGTGATGCCGACGGTACGTTCCGCACGTAACACGTGGCGGCGGTACGTTCCGTTCTCGATCTCCCGCATGATTCGCATCCAATACTGTTGAAACGTGTTGTAGCGTTGGATGATGGTCTGCAGCTTGAAGCGTCGAGCCGTGTTTCTAATTTGTTGACGCCGCAAGGCGTACAACCTTCGGTCCACGTCCTTTTGCGCCACGTGCGGCGGGATCTTTTCGATCCCCAGAAAGTACTGTTCATAGAGGGAACGCAAACGCTCGACGCGCGTCTCCAAATCTTCGAGCAAAATATCGAGCTCGTTTGCTTCCACGGTACTACTCGGTCAAGGGGGTGATGGTTAGGTCATCGAAACATACAGGGCTTTCCCAATTATTGAACCCGAAGTGGTCGTGATTGGAGCCGCGAAGGGGCTCACGATCTTCGAAGCGAAACAGTTCCACCCCGTCGACTCGCCAGAACAGGTTCTTGCCGTCGCGACGTTCGATGACGAATCGGTATAGCCGCTGCGGCACTACTCGGAATGCTCTCGGGTCTTTACTGGCCGGGTCGATGCGAGACTCCAGCCGGTTTGGGGCGTGTTCGTTGAGTCGAGCGAGCACGTGCAGCTGATTCTTCCAACCACCGAGGATGAATACGTAGCTGGTGGCGTCCGCGTAGGAACTTCCTTTGGCATAGCTTTGTCCGTCGCCCCATGCTTCGACCTTGAGATCGGCATCGTCGGCGAGGGCCCGCGCTAAGAAGGCGATTCTGGCATTGGTGGGGATCCGTCGTTTGAGCCAGATCGGATGATTGCGCGCAGACTGACCGCAAAGCTGTCCCGCATCCAAGCGCCATTGACTGGACGTCGCCAGCCAGTCTTTGCCCAGGCTGGTGTGCTCGAAGTTCTCGTTGAATGGTTCAGCCAGTACGGGATCTTGCGCTGCGTTTGCATTCGCCCCTCCGCCCACGGCGCGTAGGTTGCTTTCCGTCCTAGTCCGCGCCGCTGGACGCGGTCGCCATTTCGCAACAGAGTCAGCGGCTGAGTGCATCGGGTTGGCACTGACGGTGGTTCCGTCGGGTGGATCTACCGGCACGCAGCCCGCCGCCGAAACAAGGCTGAACGCTCCGATCAGTCGTCGTGGCCAAATCACAGTCGTCGATGCTACCACAGGGGTTGGGCTGGGCGAATCAACAGCATTTTGTGGCTCGGCTAATGGTTCGGGCGTGCGCCGATACGCACCAACGACGCGTTTTCGAGCCAGCACTTGGCAGTTGGACGAATGCCTCGCAATTTGGGAAGCTTGCGGCATGCGCTGGCATACCCCTGCGCACACGGCTGCTCACGCGTGCCCATTGCTTGTTCGAGCGACGTGTCCGTTACGCCACTCTCGACCTCGCTCGCGTCAGCGCCTCCTCGCCAATGCACTGCGCTCCATCGAACCAGATCCCTTTCGCACTCTTCAGAGCAGAGGACACCATGTTCCGTAAACTGTTCAGGCCCTTCGCGATCGCTCTCCCACTCTTCGTTTCCTTTTCGGGCGCTGCCGTGGCTGAGCAGCCGTTGAGGTCAAGTGCCAGTATCGAATTCGCCCGGATGCCCGCCGAGCCGTTGGGGGAGGGGGAGCGGTTCGGTAGCAAGCTGCAGATCAAGATCGATCGCGAAAAGGTCGACCTCGAGCGACACAGGCTGGAGGTGCAGGTGAACAGGCCTGTGTCGCGTGTGGAGCTCACGGTCGTTGCGGAAAACGAGGAGGTCATTGCTCAAGAGACCTTCCAGCCCAAGACCTCGAGCGCGGACGAGCCCATCCCATTACGCTGGTCGCAGCAGGATAAGACGCCCATCGCTCGCATCGACATCAAGGCGTGGGACACGGAGGACAACTGGGTCGCGGTGCGCATTATCCCGTGGTCAGTCACGATTCCGCACGAGGAAGTGAACTTCGAAACGGATAAGGCCGCGATCCAGAAATCCGAAATTCACAAACTCCAAGACAGCCTCGAGCGCATCAACGCGGCGATTCAGCGCTATCGGGAGCTCGGTAAGATCCAATTGTTCATCGCCGGGCATACCGACACGGTGGGATCGCCATCGTACAATCTCGACCTCTCACGCCGCCGCGCCCAGGCAATTGCCGCTTGGTTCGTGAAGAACGGACTCACCATCCCCGTGGCTTTCGACGGCTTTGGTGAATCAGCGCCACTGGTTGAAACCAAAGACGAGGTCGATGAGCCTCGAAATCGGCGCGCGGATTACATTTTGGCGGTGGAAGCCCCGGTCAGTAAGAAAGGCCGTTCGGCCAATTGGAGATATCTCAATCGCGCCAAGTAAGTATGGTGCGTGACTCGCCCTGACCGTTGCCGCGACGATCCAACCAAAAAAGCTGCGAAGTGTTGATGATGGTTGGTTTTATGCCTGTTCATCGCAAGAACGGCCATCGCTCGGGGCGCGTGCGCATAGGCTGTTCGGCCATTGTTCTTTCTGAACGCCTTCAAGCGGCGCGTCGCAACTCAGCACTGGCGATTATGCAAAGTTGATCCGGATGCAGTGACAATCCAACGGCGCTCGTGTAATACCGCGTAGGCTCGCGATTGACCTATGGCAGTCTTGGAAGATTCGCAAGGACGTCGAATCACGGTGGGTGCGCAATGCCTCATCGGGCGCGCACCGCATTGCCGGGTGCGACTCTCGGACAAGCGTGTGTCCTGGGATCACGCTCGAATCAGTTGGCTTCGCGATGGGTGGTGGTTGCGAGACCTAAACAGCACCAACGGAACATGGGTTGATGGGCATCGTTTGGCGGCTGACGATCGGGTAGCCTTGACGACGGGTCAGAAGCTGAGCTTCGGACACCACTCGATCAGTTATCGCGTCGACAGCATTGATGCACCTCGGTTCAGGCTGCGAAGTCTCTCGGATGCTCGGATCATTTGCCCAGAGAACACCCTGCTAGGTCTACCGTCGGATGACGATCCGCGGTTGACGGTGTCGCTCGGAG
>JBLNFG010000317.1:0-3404 GCA_050263495.1 Myxococcales bacterium
CATAGGCGTTAGCAGCTATTTTGGCCCGCCCGCCCCTGCTATGCGAAGAGGGGTAGATGGCCAAGCTCAACGTCATTCAAGGCTGGAACGAGGTTCGGCGTTACCTGCCGGTGGACTACGAGTCGTTGGCTGCAGAGCACCGCCAGGTTGAGACCAAATTCGGAAACGCGAAGATTCGCGACGCAGACACGCTTCTCCGGTTCATCTTGCTCCATGTCGGAGCGAATCTGCCGTTGCGCCAGACGGTGACGTTGATGGCAGAAGCTGGCCTCCCGGAGCTAAGCCCGATGCGGCTGCATAAGAAAATGTGTCGCGCTGCACCGTATCTGCAGTCCTTGGTACAGCGACTATTGGGCTGGTCGACAGTTGGAGCACCAGAGCGGTGGGGTGGATTCGAGTTCAGCGCGGTCGATGCCACGGTCGTTTGCGGGCCTGGTGCCATTGGCACCGACGCGAGGATCCACACCAAGCTGCGACTTGCGGATGTCTCATTGAGCCACGTCGAAGTAACTGATGACGCTGGCGGTGAATCCTTCTGTCGCTTCGATTGGAACCCCGGAGAGCTTGCCGTCGGAGATCGCGGCTACTGTAGTGCTCGAGGAGTCGAGCATGTCGTCAACGCGGGGGCTGACGTATTGGTTCGCTATCGAATTGGATCCATGCAATTGGTGGACGAGCATGGTCACAAGATCGATGTTCTTGAGATGGTCCGAAATTTGTCCGCCGGTGACATGCTCGACCTTGATGTCTGCATACTTCGCTCGCCCAAATGCATCGACGGACGGCTCGTTGTCTTGCGGCTCGATCGCAGTGCAACAGAACGGGCACAGAAGCGAGCGCGCAAGGAGTACGGCTCGGCAATATCGGCACAGATTCTCGAGGCTGCTGGATACGTGATTCTTTTCACGACCGCGTCACGAGAACGACTGACCGTCGAGCGATGCCTGCAGGGTTACCGGCTGCGCTGGCAAGTAGAACTGCAGTTCAAGCGGTGGAAGTCGCTGTGCAACTTCGACTGCTTGCCCAATCAGCGAGACGATACGATCCTCTCGTGGCTGTACGCCAAAGTACTTCTGGGTGTCTTACTCGATCGAATGGCTTCCATCCCGACCGAGGTTTTCCCCCCGAACGCACTGCGACAATCCCCCGAGCGCTACGTCGCGTCCGATGTCGTGCGATCCCTGGAAAGTGACGAGCATCTTGTACCCCCTCGTCATTGCCGCGCTGATGCCTCTCGGGCTGCGTGAGGTCTTATCCCGGTTGCCGCAACTCGTCTGCCGACTTCGCGAAACCGAAGACCCTGAGCGGCGCACTCAACGTGAGCGGTTTCGCCGCAAGCCGTTCACTCCGTGGCATCGAGGTGTGGGCGCGAGCTGCTAACGCCTATGCCCCCCCCCCCGGCACTCGACGCGAAGAAACGCCCCCGACCCGCGAAGGGCCAGGGGCGTCGTGTTATGCAGCGCACGATGGCGCGAACCGCCGCTCCTACTAACCGCACATCTGTTGTGGTACTTCGAATACCGTGCCTGACTTGGGCTGCGGACGCTCCTGAAGTGCCTCATCTATCGACGAACGACCGCAACGCTTGTAATGGCAAAGCACCTCGTAGACGAGACGCTGGATAGATTCGGGAACTACTCGTTCGCCCCTTTCCCAGTCCGACACAGTAAACTCGTTGACGCGCAAAACGCGGGCAAATTCCTTTTGCTTCAGACCTAGGGTTTTTCGGGCATGTTTCATCTCCGGCCCGCCCACTGAGGGGGCATCATTGAAAACAACGATGGCCGCGCGAAGGTCCACGCGTTGCCACACATCGAGAGTTGCGTCGCCCTCGATGGTAACGCTACCGTCATGCACGAGGTATCTACCGACTTTGGTCTCGACTCCAGACATAGTTCAATCTCCAATAACCGTCACGATGGTGACCTTGGCGCCTTCAATAGAGACGGCTACGCGCAATGGATCTCCGTCAAAGTCAACTCCGCCAGATAGGGTCCAGCTACTGTGCTCCTCTGACCACTCCGCGTGAGTTGCGGTTTTGATTGCCGAATCTAAGTCCGCGAGATGCACGCCTCTTTCCTGAATCCGCTTGAATGCATGCGCACTAAGACATATTCGGCGTAGCTCAGCTGCCTGCTTCGCAGTTGCCAGCACCTCTGCCGGGGTCACGACTATCAAGATAGTCACGACTTGCCGGATCGGCAAGTTCAATCAACTTGTCCGGAAAATTCTCAGTGGTTTGACCGGCCAACTTACGTCACCTCTGCTCAATTGTGCAGCATTCCGGAGCTGCAGCATAGCAAGCCACGGGCCCTTGCGGGCCCGTGCGTCGTGTTATGCGGCCTTCGGTGGCGGTCGATGCCGTGCGCCGCGCGGCTTGTAGGTGCGGCGGACGATGTAGTCCTTCGCGACAGCCAGTGCACAAGCCAGTGCATCAAGCTCGTTAGGTCGGATCGAAATCGACGTGAGCACGCGACCGCCCTCACCGCGCACGGCAAGCGAAAACAACTCGCGCTCGTCGCCGTCTGCGTCGCCGTCGTGCGTGACAGCCGTGATGCCCAGCTCGAGCATCTTCTTCCCGCGTTTTAGTGTGTCAAGCCGCAACACTTCACGAAAGCGAGGCTCGGTCATCGCGACCATCGCTTCTTTGGAAACACGGCGCCCTTCGGCAGCAGGGCTCGATAGCGCTGATCCCAAGCCCACGACGCGGCCCATCCGGCGCTGCGCGGAGGGCGCGGGCCCAGTGCGGCGCGGACTTCCAAGTCCCACGCGTTAGCCACGTGGCACCTCCGTCAGGCGATCGATCCGCGCCGCGCCTGCGTTCGACAGCCACGGGAGGTCGCGAAAGCTCTCGTTGAACGCGCCGTTTTTTGCACAACGCGGCGGGAGCGTGCCCATGCTGAACACGGGCTCGTCGTACTTGTTGATCCAAGGCGTGAGGCCCACGTCGGAGGTCTCGGCGTGCTTTTTGGTGCCCATGATCTGCTCCTTAGGCGCCGTAGTTGGCGAGGTTTAGTGAGCCTTGCGCACCCACGATTTCGCCGCGGGTGTGCCACATCGGGTCAGCGAGGGCTTCGTCGATGCCGTCGAGTCGCGCTTCGCACGCCACGCCGCGCAGGATGAGCATCCTATCGCGGAGGGGGCGTTCGCGCGCGTAAAGGTCGAATTTGATCCGCGGAAATTCCACGGCATCGCCACGAAAGGCGATGACGTACAAGCGCGAGGGAATGCCGGTGATCGGCATGATCAGGAAGCCGAACACGCCCGGGCGCGGAAGCGGCGCGATTTGGAGCGTGTTGCCCGACACGGTGCACGTGCACTCTGAGAGTTCAACGCCCTCGGGGGGCGCGGACGCAGGTTGCGGAAGTAAGCGCGGCGTAAGGCGCGGCGATCGTGAGGGATTC
>JBLNFG010000318.1:0-3253 GCA_050263495.1 Myxococcales bacterium
GGCGCTGACCGAATCGGCATTGCCTTTAGTGGCAACGCTTCAGTCGCTAGCGCCTTGGCGTCGCGTCCAGCGGCAGTTGTCGCGTGCGCGGTTGTTCCCGTCGCGGTTGTTCCCGTCGCGATTGTTCCCGTCGCGATTGTTCCCGTCGCGTTCGCGGGGAGCATCTTGGCTTCGAAAGGTACACTGCTCCCGCGGCTCTCCGTCGCCAGAGCGAGCGCTGCGGCTTCGACCGGAGTTCGTTCTGCTACCGACTTCTGTGTCGCTTCTGGTCGGGAAGGCTCAGTCGTGCTCGGTAGGCTCGCGCGTGGATCACTGCGCGCCAGGTCGTCGGCTAACGCAAAGGGCTCGACTCTCGGCGGTGCCTCAATGCAAGGTTGAGACGGATGGCTGGGCGTGGGCTCTGCATTGTCCCAAAGCGGCACGACGGCATCGACGTCGCCTGCATGAATCACCATTGCGGGTCGCAGCAGTTGCCCAGGATCGCGCTTGCTCGGTCGAAAGCTTGCGGGGGCAGGGCGGATGCTGGAACGCCGCACCTTGTCCGCTTCGGAACCTACCGAGAGCTGCGACTTTGGTGCTTCGTCGTTGCCTGCGTCTCGCAAGTCTGCCGAGGGCGGCCCCTCAGCTGGCGCTTGGGCGCCGTTGGGGCCCACTGTCGAATCGTCGAGTCGTTCCGAGTCACCCATCGTCTCTATGCCAGCAATCTGCCCCCCTCATGGACGAGTTAGAGCGGCAGTGGCAGTCAAACTGCGACATTCCCCGAAATCTTGCAAGTCCCTGTTGCAAGTTCGCGCGCGCTCCGACGATTCCCTTTGCTCGGAGCGGCCATTTCTCGGCTGAATGGATCAGGCGGCGCGCGGGCCAGGACTCGAGGTGCCTAGTTCGTGCCAGCGGGGGTGGCTGGTGCTCGCTGACTTTGGGTTAGTGCGGCGCGCTCATAGTCCTTCGCGCTTTGATCGATGATGGCGAAATCGCGCGATGCTTTTGCCGCTTCGGCATCCAACGCAGCGGTGAAGAGCGTCAGGCCCCAGATTCCATTCTCTCGTCGGCGAAACGCATAGCGAGTGCCGCGCGCGGTGACGATGGTAGCCCGATCTCCCTTCACCTCCGTGCTCGCTATCCCGGACAAGTCGCGACGCAGGCGATCGAGCCACCCGCGTTCTCGCGCGTAAATCGCAAAGACATCAGCCCCGTCGGCGGCAACCGCGAGGGCGCGGTACGGAGCCGCGGCTTGGTCCCGCACCGCTTCCGGGAAATGGGCGTTGATCGCTTCCAACGACTTTCGCCGCATGTCCCGGACCGTGTAGCAGGCGTGTTGGGCGCGTGTCTCGATGTAGGCGAAAGCGCGTTCCGGCGCACCACGGTTCACGGCAGTGACGACGCGCAAATAGGCCCCCTCGGGCGTGCGGTCGCTTGGAAACCGCGTCCAAGCCCTGACCGCGAATGCGACGGGCACGAGCACGAGCAGCGAGGCCAATATCAACAGCAATCGACGCGACACGACGGCCCCTGATACCACGGGCCCAGCTGTGGCGCTGGCGAATGACGGGCTGGGTTGCACCCCGCGGCTGATTCCGCTAGCGAACCGCATCGTGTGGTCAGGTCAAAGCGTCTCGGTCATCGTCCCGTGCTATCGCGAGTCTCGACTCATCGGTCGTACGCTCGCCCGCATTCCGTACTGGGTCGATCGGATCCATGCCGTCGACGACGGCAGCGACGATGGGACGAGTGACGCCATCTTGGCCATTGGCGATCCGAGAATCGAACTGGTGCGTCACGCGACGAACCAAGGCGTAGGAGCGGCGATCGCCAGTGGTTACCGGCGCGCGATCGAACTCGGCTCGGATCTGCTCGTGGTAATGGCGGGAGACAACCAGATGGATCCGGAGGATCTCCCGCAACTACTGGGTCCGCTCGTGCAAGGCGACGCGGAGTACACGAAGGGCAATCGCTTTTTGCATCGAGATCGGAGACGCATGCCGCGTGCTCGACGTCTGGGTGGCGCGCTTCTGTCCTTTGCCACGCGTTGTGCGACGGGTCTCGCCGTCAGCGATTCGCAGTGCGGCTACACCGCACTACGCGCGAGCGCGGCGCGTCGTTTACCCCTGACGACGATCTGGCCCCGCTTCGGCTATCCCAACGACCTTTTGGGCATGATGGCCGCACGGGGCATTGCGGTGCGCGACGTCGTCGTGCGTCCAATCTATGCCGACGAGCAGAGTGGCATCCGGCCGTGGCACTTCATGGTCGTACTCTTCGTCATCCTACGGCGACTCTTGCTCGACCGCGCCGCATCGGGTCGTCGCGTTGCGTCGCGCAGCAGATTGAAAGATCCGGATACCAGCAAGCCCCTAACCGCAACGGCCGAGTCAATGCATGCTGAGTAAAGAGATCCTCACCGATCCTGGGTATACGCCAAAGCGCCACGATCTTGGGCTGGTGCTCGACTGGTTCTTGTTCGAGCCAGACGACGTGGCAAAACTTGCGGAACGAGCTCTGCTCAATGCGGGCGCCCCGGTTGCGGAGCTCGCGATCACGCGTCTCGATCAGGTTCCCGCACCGCCCAGGGCGCGTTTGGCGCGCCTAATTGGGCGGCTCGCTCAGCGCACGCTGCAAACGGACACGGCATTGGCGCTGATTCGGGTCTTGGCGGATCCAGAGCCGCGCGTGGTTCGCACGGCGATTGTGGCGCTCGGCAAGCTCCCTTCCGACTTGGCGCACACCATTGGGGCGGCACGCGCTCTGTCCGATCGACTGCCTGAGTTTGCCGAGCCCGAACGGCGCGCGGCGATCGTGGCGCTCGGCAAAATAGGTGGTGAGGAGGCAAGCGCCGCGCTACGCGAACGAGTTCCGGAAGGGGCCATCGAGTCGCAGCTGTTCGACCGCGCCAAGATGCGGCTCGAGCGATCGAGTACGGTCATTGACGACTCCGACCGCGTATTGCTCGACGTTGCACTGGTAGATCCCTTTACGTTGGCCATCGTGCATCGCCGTGGCTTGTCCGACATCGTCGCGGCACAACTCGGTGACTTGGGCCCCGGCTTGCTTGATGGGTTTGAGCGTCGCGTTCTACGAAACTATACGGGCGACTTGGGTTCGCTCTTTCGCGCGCGCAGCATGCTAACGCCCGCGCTGGTACTGACGCTCGAACGGCCACCTCGAGATGCGGACTGGGCCGAGCAGATCGCGACGAGCCTCTGTCAACCGCTCGTCCTGCAGGCACTCGAGCGACTCACCTCGACGCGCCCGCGGC
>JBLNFG010000319.1:0-2982 GCA_050263495.1 Myxococcales bacterium
ATGATGGCAACGAGTAGTCGTTCCTCAGTATAGAATCTAAAGGACTTACGGTACGCCGTGGCGCGCACTGGATCGGCGATCTCCCGGTACTCGGCATAGCGCTTCATCGCCATAAAATAGCAGCCGATCATCCAGTAACTGAGCAATAGCGAGCCCGGGGCAACTGAAGCAGTGCCGACGATGAACCAACCAGCAAGCATTCTCAGTGGGTTGTTGATGGCTTCCGAAAGGACGTCTACGTACGGCAGGTCTTTGCTGCGTATGGGGCGGATGTTGTAGATGCAACCCATCACCCAAAGCGCAAAGGCAGTGCCAGCCAAACTGAGCGAGACCAGGGAACCCAGAGCTACGCCCAGCAACATCATGATCAGCCATTGTGCGTAGGCGATCGGGATGCTCACTTGACCCGACGGAACGGGGCGCGCGAACTTGGTTGGGTGGCAGCGATCGCCTGGCGCGTCCAAAACCTCGTTGATCACGTAATTGCTGGAGGCGACAAGGCAGATAGAGCCCACGCCAAGCAGGAATCGCTGCGGCAAGTTGGAGGCGACCTGTTCTGGCGCCATTGCCCACGCCGCTACCGATCCCGGCAGAATGAAGACGTTCTTGAACCAATGGTCGACGCGTGTGATGGCAAGGTGGCCCCGGAGTGTTGGGCGCCCCCGAACAGTAGCACCCACTGCGTTCCTGCCGAGAACGCTTTGGGCCGATGAATCGGTGTTCGTCATTTTAAGCTCTTCCCCATGTGCTCAAAGGAAGGATGTCCAGGCCCGCTCACGACCACCGTTTGATTCTGGAGGAAATCTATCCTTTTGAATCACCTGGTGTCCGTTGCCAGACCAGACCCATCGATAAGTAGTGACACCCGGGGCATGGAGAGTGACCCGAGTGACAATTTTCCCAATCGCCGCGATTGGTTATGGATCGGCGCGCCATGCCGGTCAAGGGGCACTAGCGCTGGCAATTCGCCGTGCGAATGGGGGTTTGGGCATTGGCCGAAAGAAACAACCCTAGCGGTGCGATTCGCCGCGCAGGGATGGGTCCGAAGGACCTATCGGTCCGATAGAACCGCACCAGCGACTCGCGGAGGAATTGGGGTTTGGGCGGGGAGTTATGTACACCGTGTTCCTCGAGTCGCCGCTTTCATTGCGACAATGAAACCTTTCGGTGCTCTAGCCGCGTTTGCCTCCGTAATCACCCCACCGCGCGCCGCATGCAAGGCGCCCGGCGAAACGGGAGTGATTCTCGAGCAATCGAAGGTGTCGCGTCCAAGCGATGGAATGTAATTGAGAGAAGCATTGCTCGTTCCCCGGAATAAGGATCTCTGCTAGGCTGCCGACTGAATGGGGTTGTCTTGGCCCGGTCAGTAGCTTTGGTTTTTCCTCCGCTGTGGGACACGATTGACGCTCCGCCACTAGGGCCAGCGGTGCTTGCTGGCGCACTCCGCGGTGCCGCGATTCGGAGTGCGTTTTTCGACGTGAACCGCGACTTTTACGGCTGGCTCCTTTCCGATGAGAGCCTTTCCTGGCTTGTTGATGTCGCTTCGAGTGCAGGTGCCAGCGAGGAGCAAGCACAAATTGAACGACTGCGCGCGCTCCCGCACTCCCAGCGGGAGGCAACCTCGGACCGTCTCGCGGCCGCATTCGGGTTGGCGACTTCGCTCGGAATGGCCGAAAGACCCTATCTAGCGCGGTACCTCAGTGTTCACGGCCCCAACTTGGTCGCTCTCGAGACTTCCCGCGGCTGCTGGGGGCACTGCCGCTACTGCAACTACGTCCAGCTCAACCGCGGTTACCGGGGCAAACCCATGGAGCAGGTCGCAGCAGAAGTGATCGAGCTGCAGACTCGCGCCCCAGGGGTTCGGATCAGCTTTGTCGACGATACGCTTGCGCCGCAGCGCGCTATTCGGTTGGCGCAGACCATTGCCGAGCTCTCACGCAAGCTTGGCCACCCGATCGAGTGGGAAGGTTGTTTCCGCCCCGACGCCGGGCTCGATGGCGCGCAATGCCGTGAGCTGCATGCGAGCGGCATGTATCGCGTGTTCATCGGATTCGATGCCGCGACGGCAGGGATGCTCCAGGAGATCGATAAGCGTGCGACACTGAGCGAGCTTCGTGGCCTCGTCGCGAACCTGCTTGCGGCGAACATCGTCGTCAGTGGCAACTTTATCGTTGGCTTGCCAGGAGAAGCGGAATCGGATCGGCGTGCTGTCCTCGAGCTAATCAACGAACTTGGTCTCGACCGATCGCAAGTAACGGCTTCGCTCTTTGGTCTGGTGCGTGGTTCGTGGTACTACGGGCATATCGACGACATGGGATGGCCCGTGGACTGGGTATCTCGAGTAAAGGCCAATGACGTGCTGACTGACTTTCTGCCGACGCCGCAAGTGCGCAGACACCGTTCTCCAGGCAACAGAGCCGCTCGCGTCCTTGGACGTGATCCCTCGTAGACAGAGCTCTCGAGTCATCTCCATCATCCGATTATTTAACCGATACTGAGGACCGAACCATGCCGAAGAAAAAAAAGAAGAAGACAGCGAAGACTTCCGCCACATTCGTCGAAGACATTGTGATTCACACTTCGAGCGGCAAGACGAAGTTGCTGACCAAACAAGCCATCAAGAAGCTTCCCTCGGTGGGCGACGATTTGATGCCCGTCGTAGACACCTTGCTTCAGCGGGGTGTTGTTGTGGCCGCGATCCCATCAATGCCTGGCGTCGGCGCTTCATGCTACTTGCTCAACCTGGCCAGCATCCATCATCCCGATGACGAGGACTGATAGGCCCATCGAGAAAGATCTCGACCCTGGTCCTAGCCGGGGCAGAGCTCACTGAGGTCGTGAGCCGCTCAAGAGTGCACCTCGAAACGGAAGATGCACGTTGTGCGGCTCGCGGCCGCGTGGGTTGAAGTGACAGAACCTCGCGCCGCTGATCAGCGTTGTCGGAAATCGAGCCGTGGCCAGCAACGCAGAGTGGCGACGGTA
>JBLNFG010000320.1:0-7042 GCA_050263495.1 Myxococcales bacterium
GAGGTCGAGCCGCCAACGGAACGCGATCTCGGTCCTGCGCTCCAGCTCTTGGCTACGTTGCAGCGGGAAGGCAGACTGATCGATTTCATTCAACAGGATGTCACGGGCTTCTCCGATGCAGAGGTCGGAGCGGCAGCGCGTGTCGTGCATCAGGGCTGCCGCCGTGTGCTCGAACAAACCATGGGCATCGAGCCGATTCGCCGCGAGTTGGAGGGGAGCTCACTGGTGCTAGACGAGGGGTTCGATGCCAAAGCCCATCGTCTACTCGGGAACGTCCAGGGTCAACCACCCTACCGCGGTACGCTTCGACATCGAGGCTGGAAGGCTACGCGGGTAACACTCGAACAGCCCATGCCGGCTGCAGATCTGACCATCTTGTGTGCTGCCGAGGTGGAGCTATGAACGATCTCATCTCGATCGGAATCGATCTCGGTACGACTCACACGGCACTCGCCGTCGCAAGAACCGACGAGCAAAATCACATTACGAGCGAAGTCGTGGCCCTGCCACAGCTCGTGAACCCGACGGCAGTTCAGAGCCGAGCGCTCCTGCCGAGCTTCGTGTACTTCGCCCATGCTAGTGAGGGCTCACTCGGGTTGCCTTGGGACCCTGAGCGCACCCATGCCGTCGGTGAGTTGGCGCGTGCGCGTTCGGTTGAAGCGCCGGGTCGCGTCGTTTCCAGTGCCAAGAGTTGGCTTTCGCACGCAGGCATCGATCGCCGTCGCGACCTCTTGCCCCTGGCCGCTGCCGAGGACATCGAGAAGATCTCGCCGGTGGAAGCTACCTTCCGCGTTCTCGATCACGTCGCTGAAGCGTGGGCGCGGGCGCAAGTGCCGGGTTCGGAGACATCCCTGTCTGATCTGGACGTGGTGCTTACGGTGCCGGCTTCATTCGACGCTGCCGCTCGCGACTTGACGGTCGAGGCGGCACTCGCGGCGGGTATCGAACAAATTACGCTGCTTGAAGAACCTCAGGCCGCGCTTTACGCCTGGATCGAGCGAGTGGGCAGCGGTTTCCGCAAGTACCTCGTTCCTGGTGATGTGGTGCTGGTCGTGGACGTTGGTGGCGGCACGACGGACTTTTCGGCAATCGAGGCGATCGAGAATGATGGTGCGCTCGAGCTGCGTCGTATCGCCGTGGGCGACCACATCTTGCTCGGTGGCGACAATATGGATCTTGCACTCGCCCACCACCTCAAACAGAAGCTTGAATCAAACGGCGCCCCGCTCGACCGCTGGCAGATGCACGCGCTCGTGCACGCGGCGCGTCAGGCCAAGGAGAATTTGCTGTCGAGCAACGCGTTTTCGTCGATCCCAGTGGCCGTCGCGAGCCGCGGTTCGGAGCTGCTTGGGAGCACGCGACGCACCGAGTTGCTGCATGATGAGGTGCAGCAGCTGCTGGTGGACGGCTATTTCCCGATTGTGCCAGCATCGGCGCGACCAAGCGTGAGGCCACGCACGGCGCTGCAACAATTGGGGCTGCCGTATGCGAGCGATCCAGCGGTGACCAAGCACCTTGCTGCGTTCCTTTCCAAGCAGGCTCGGGCGGTCAAAAATGGTGAGAAGCCCATCCTTTGCCCAACGCGCATTCTCTTCAATGGTGGCGTGCTGAAGAGCACGGTCTTTCGCGATCGCTTGCTCGGCACACTGAATAGTTGGTTGCGTGAGGTTGGAGCACCCGAGGCCAGCGTGCTTCCAGGGGAAGACCTCGACTTGGCGGTGGCGCGCGGTGCCGCCTACTTTGGCGAGGTGCGTCGAGGCAATGGGTTGAGGATTCGTGGCGGGACCGGGCGCGCCTATTACATCGGAATCGAGAGCCCAATGCCCGCGGTGCCCGGCGTCGAGCCCCCAATCTACGCGTTGTGCGTGGCCCCCGTCGGGTTAGAAGAGGGGAGCGCTGCAGTTCCCATTGATCAAGAGTTGCTGGCCGTTGTCGGCGAGCCCGTTCGGTTTCGCTTCTTTGGTTCCACCGTGCGGCGAGATGACAAAACTGGGCAATTGCTCGAAGCCTTCACCGAGCAAGAGCTCGAAGAACTGTCACCGATTGAGGTTACTCTGCCCGCCGAGGGCCGCACCGAAGGGGATGCGGTGCCAGTCAAACTCACTGCGAGCGTAACAGCGATTGGCACGCTCTTGATCGAGGCCATTCCGATCGAGCCACAGAAACCCGACGAGCGGTGGAAGGTCGAACTCTCTGTACGCGAACAGGCTCCGGAATAGGGGCATTGACAAGGGCTGTTCCAGCATCAATCTCGGAGAGCTAGTATGGCGCGACGTTTGATAGGGATTGATCTGGGTACCACGCATACGGTCGTGGCCTGGCTCGATCCAGACGCCGACGCGCAACCGCACATTTTCGAAGTACCAAGGCTTACCGCGCCGCAGCAGCGTGGACGCAAGCCTACTCTGGCAAGCGTGCTTTACGCGCCAACGCCGGGAGAAGTCGACGGCGGTGAATCACGCTGGGTCGTTGGCGACTTTGCCGAACGCCGGGGACGCGAGGTATCGGGGCGAGCGGTGTACAGCGCGAAGAGTTGGCTAAGCTATGCCGCGGTCGATCGCAATGCGGCGATCTTGCCTTGGGGAGCGGAAGGCGACGCGTTCAAGATCTCTCCGGTCGACGCGAGTGCCGAGATTCTTCGTCACGCGCGGGGCGCATGGGATGCGTTGCATCCGCGCTTCCCCATGCACGAGCAGTCGATCGTGCTCACGGTTCCGGCGTCCTTCGATCCGACGGCGCGCCAACTCACGCTCGAAGCCGCTCAGCGCGCAGGCTTGTTAGTGCGGTTGCTAGAGGAGCCGCAAGCGGCGTGTTACGATTACCTGGAGCGTACGGGCGTCTCGGAGCTCGAACAGCTGTTGAGCGCGGGCCGCGAGCGAGCCACCATTCTCGTGTGCGACGTGGGCGGAGGCACAACGGATCTCACCTTGCTCGGGGTAGCACACAGTCCAAGCGGAGCATTGAGCATCGATCGCATTGCCGTCGGGCGACATCTCTTGCTCGGCGGCGACAACATGGATCTGGCATTGGCTCATCTTCTTGAGCCGAGCTTCACCACGGAGCCAGGAACTCGATTGCCGGCACATCGATTCGCCCAGCTCGTGCTCGCTACGCGATTAGCCAAAGAACGGCTGCTAGGGGATAACCCGCCCGAAGAGAGCGCGGTCACGCTCGCGGCGCAAGGGTCGGCGCTCGTAGGTGGTACGAAATCAGCAAACCTCTCCGCGCGCGCCGTGCAGAAATTGATTGTGGAGGGATTCTTCCCTGAGGCGCCGCTGCAGCCGCTTGCGGCTCGTCCGCGTATCGGGCTAGTTGGATTCGGGCTTCCGTACGAGGGTGAGCCAGCGATTACGCGCCACGTGTCTGCCTTCCTGCATCGCCATCTCGGTCCCGACGCAAGAATTGATGCCTTGCTGCTGAATGGCGGGGTGTTCCTTTCCGCTCGCCTCGTCGAGGCGCTCAAACGCGGAATTGCGCCGCTCTCGGACCCGAATCTCATCACGCTGCCACAACCGCACCCCGAACTCGCTGTCGCCCGTGGCGCCGCTGTGTATGGCCTCGGCTTGCTCGGTCGAGGCCTCCGCATCGGTGGAGGTTCTGCGCACGGTTACTACGTCGCAATCGACCGCGAGCAAAGCCAGCAGCCGCATGCCGTCTGCGTTGTTCCTCGCGGGAGTCGAGAGGCCGAGAAGCACGTTGCCGCTTCGCGCATTTTGGGTTTGACCGTCGGGGTACCGGTGCGGTTCGAACTGTATTCGAGCGACGCGGGACCCATGCATGCGCCCGGCGAAATCGTGGCTCTCGACGACGAATACGAGCTCGTTGCCCCGATGGTTGCGCACTTTGCAGGCGAGGTGGCGCGAGAGGTGCGCGTCGTGCTCGAGGGTGAACTGACGGCAGTTGGCACCCTCGACCTCGCCTGCGTCTCGACGGATCCGGCGCGAACCGAACGGTTCGCCTTAGCCTTCGAGTTGCGGGGTCAAGAGTCAGACCTCGGACGACGACGCACTTCGGATTCACCCGCTTCGGCAAGACAATATTCGCGCATGGACCAGGCCATCGACGCGTTGGTGCGTGTGTACGGCAAAGGCAAGGCGGAGCTGGCCGCGCGCGATGTCAAGGACCTGTTCCGGCAGTTGGAGAAACTACTTGGCGCACGCGAGCAGTGGACGTTGTCGCTGACCCGTCAACTCTTCGACAGCGTGGGTCCGAAACTCAAGTCGCGGCGCCGAAGCATCGATCACGAGCGTTTGTATTGGATGTTGGCAGGTTATTTGCTGCGCCCGGGGTTCGGCGATCCGTTGGATCGGACGCGGACACACCTTTTGGTGCCGCTCTTTGCCGAGGGGCTTGCGTATCCGGAGGAGATTCGTAGCTGGCAGCAGTTTTTCATCGCCTGGCGCCGGATCGCACCGGGGCTGGATCAACACGAGCAACATACTTTATTCGAGCATCTGTTCGTTCATCTTTCGCCCTCGGTTGGTCGGAGTAAGAAGAAGCCCGCGTTCCGTCCGCTGGCGGAGCCTGAGATGCTCGAATGTGCGACGTTCCTGGAGCGATTGTCGATTGAGTATCGCACCCAGATGGGTGAAGCGATTCTGGAACGCACTTGGACCAAACGCGATCCGGCGCATTGGGCTGCACTCGCTCGCGTCGGTGCGCGCGTCCCGGTCTATGCCAGCGTGCATCACGTGGTGCCGCCGCGAGTCGTCGAGGGGTGGTTGGATCACCTGCTCCGCGAAAAATGGGAACAGCTAGCCACAGCACCGCAAGCGGCGGTGCAAATGGCTCGGCTCACGGGCGATCGCGCGCGCGACGTGGACGACCGCGTGCGATCGGACCTCTGCCGTCGGCTCGAACGACTGGGCACCGATCTGGAGCTGTGGCGTCCCTTGCGCGAGCTGGTCATCGTTGAGGAACAGGAGCGCGTCGAACGCTTCGGTGAACAACTGCCGGTCGGGTTGCGCTGGGTCGAGGAGAGTGACTCTTCTTCGCTCGCGGCGGACCACGTCACTTAGCGCAGGAGTTGTTGCGCCGCTGTGCTTCGTCTTGGCGAATGGCCTCGACCACGTCGACCGTGGGCGATGCGCGCCCTGCGCTTGCCTCGTCAGGGTAGGAGAGGGGAACGCGGCCTTCTGGCGAGATGCGATGAACCACGATCCGATCGCTGTCGGACTGCCAACTTACCGTGAGTAACCCGCGATGATCAGTGAAGTCGTACGGGTCGATGCTGCTATCGCGGTGAACGAGCGCATAAGACGGAAAGAGTCGTAAGCCGAACAGTTCAGGGGTCGCCAGCGCGACGCTTACTTGAACCTCGGTGTCGCGACGCACTGCGGAGGAGTTCTCGAAGTAGCCTTCCGAATTTGGGTGGACACTCTGAGAGAGCGAGAGTTGCTCCTCGAGCGTGAAGTCGTTTGGCATGCGAATCTCCAAACCACTCAGCACCGAAGCTCCCACCTGATCATAGGCGCGCTCCTTTGCCGCATACGCATGAACCAGGGCGCCAATGGCGAGATCCAGACTGTCGCTCAGAACAACTCGCTTCGAGAGCCCTTGCGCTACTTCGAATCGATTGCGCGCAGACTCCCAGTAGTGGCGCGGTCCGAGCTGTCCATGGGTGAAAAACGATCGCCCGAGATCAAAGCGATACTCGAGGTGATGCGCCGTGGAATAGGTGAACGAGTCGTGGCGGTAGGTGTCGCCGCCATCGAGATTGACCCAATCTGCCGTATACCCGATGAGCAGTCGGGGCACGCCACGACCCACGAGTGCCATCAGTCGCAGCGTGGGTTGCCTCGTGCTGAGTTCTTTGGTTGGTGCGTCGAGGTACTGAGTTGCGACGAAGTCCCCCTCCGCAAACAATCGCACAGCGCTCCACCGCTTGAGATTCCATCGCGTTCGCAGCTCGAGTCCAAGCAAGGGTGAACCGCTCGCCCCCTGCTTGGGCAGCAGATCGAGCGGTACCGAGGAGAGCCCATTACTGGCCCAACCCGCACTTAGCCCCAACTTGAAAGCGAATGCGGGTTCGGAATCTGGATCATACCGTAACTTCAACCGCGCATAGCGCTGGTCGTCCTCAACATAGCGCCGGTGGAATGCCCGAGATACTCGGACGAGCTTGCGCGCTCTCGTGGCATCACCCTGTAGCTCCGCCAACTCGATGCGCAGCAGGTGGAAGCGGAACCCTAGTTCGTTGGTGGCCTGACACCGTTGCTCCGAGAGCATCTGCTCTGCCGGATCAAGATTGGCCTGCTGCAGGTGGACCCTGGCGGCCATTGCACGCGACGCACATGCGGGTGGAGACCGATCTACGAAATCACCCAGTACCCTTATAGCCCAGAACGGATTGTCTTCAGCCAGGTAGGCCCGAGCTAGCGCGAGTGCCAAGAGTTCGACGGCGGGTTGCTGTTGCGCGGCACGCTGGACGAGTTCTCGTGCTTCGGCCTTCAGCCCACGCTGAGTCAACCATTCCGCACGACGCACAACCGACTCTGCTTGTTCTTGGCCATGCGCGTGCGAGCACCATCCGAACGCCGTCGCTACGGCAACACCGAAGAGGGCTCCTTTTACGCTTGTGAACGGCGTTCCAGTATCGCGACCGAGTTGCATCGTCTTTCTGCAGTCCAGTTATCAGGATCTCGGATTCCTAGCAGTCCGGACCCCTGGATGGTGCAGGGATACCCAAAAAGTTCCTACTCAGGAAGGGGGACGCCCCCCGTAGAGCTCCCAATCCGAGCGACTTTGCGCTGGAGCGGAGAGCGGGCCGCCCTGGTAAGCCGCGTCGCGAGCACGGCTGCGTGTAGAGCATGTCCGGGCGAGCGTACAGGGCATTGGCCATTTCGGGATCCGAGTCATGGCGCTAGGTGCTGCGCCTCTTGCGGGATGGACTCTCATTGGGAACAGAGAAATCCGTTCGCTCGGCACTAGTCCTCAATCAAGCACACTCTTTTGTGCCGGCTGGGAATTAAACAGAAAACCCCGGTGTTTCTGGAGTTGCAAAAGACCAACCAGAGACCCCGGGAGAACTTTCAGGTGAAGG
>JBLNFG010000321.1:0-5046 GCA_050263495.1 Myxococcales bacterium
TCGTGGTGAGTCGCGGGCGTCGTGGTGAGTCGCGGGCGTCGTGGTGAGTCGCGGGCGTCGTGGTGAGTCGCGGGCGGCGTGGTGAGTTCGTCGATTCGATTCGGACTTGTGATCATGGGTCAGTTCTTTGGGCAAACAGGCTTCGATCATTCCGGTCTTCGGCGCGCCACTTTTGATCGACCTCATTGCGATCTTGCAGAACCTTTGAAGTGCCTCACTGATCGAGAGAGTGCGCGCAACCTCTAGAAAGCGCGGCATTAAGCCTATCGACTCGGAGTCAACTCTGCCGACGGTCTCTCATCGCGTATCGCACGTGGCATCAATTCCAATTCCGATAATTCGATGCACAACTCAGAAAATCGGAACGGCACTGCCACTCCATCTGCGCGCGATCAGTTTTCTTCACTTCGCGCTCGTGACCAACGCACGATGTGCTAAACGCTGTCGTTCAATCATTTGGCAAGTTGACGCAACACCCCCAAGCGTTCTCGCTGGGAGTTGCTTGGACACGCGGTGCCGCCGGTAGCAATCGGTGGACCGTTGAAATTTGCGCCCTAGCCGCGGAGAAAACATGCTTCGAACCAGCTACAAATCCATACATTTTGGCTTTCTATCTAGGATTATTCAGAGCTCGAGCTTGCTTGCTCTGGGTCTTGCGCCATTTGCGCTTAGCGCTTGTTCCAGCACGAATGACGATCATCGAAACGTTGTCGCTGCGAATCAGGCGGTTGAGGACGCAAGTTGCGGCTATTCCGTGTCAGCCGACGTGCACGGGATCAGCAAGGTAGGGTTCAACGCGACGGTCGTCGTAAACAACGTCTCAGGCCCGGTCGGCCAAACCTTCTCCGTTTTCGTGAGCGCGGGAGCAGCTCAGCTCCTTCACGTCGCTCATGGTACGAGTGAAGTCGTCGAGGGCGGCTACTTGATTACCCCGCTCGAGTCCCTGGAGAACTCCACGCTCGACCCAGGTCAATCGTACAGCTTCGAACTCAAGTTCGAAGGCGACTACACTGCGCTCGCGCCGTACGTCATCTCCGCGAACAACGCCACGTGCGATCAGCGAACGCCCAGCGTCACACTGACGGCAAACAGCAAGTTCTTCACGGTGGACGGCGCATTGACGCTGACCGCCAACGCGACGGACAACGTCGCCGTGCGCAAGGTCGTCTTCCTGCAAGACGGCGCGGTCATTGGCGAAGATACGACAGCTCCGTACAGCATTGAGGTTCCCGTAACGACGGGGCTCAATGGACGGCATCGCTACACCGCTACGGCCTATGACCTCTCCGGCAATGCAGGTTCCAACACCACGCGGGTGCTAGTCTCGATCAACAATAAGTTCTTTGGCGGCGTAGCCACCACAGCCGTGGATTACCCCAAGCGCCTCGACCATTTCAAACAGTTGACGCCGGGGAACGCGGGCAAATGGGGCAGCGTCGAGGCAACTCGCGACCAGATGAATTGGGCCGATCTCGACACGGCCTATCAGTTTGCAAAGTCGAACGGCATCCCCTTCAAGCTGCACACGCTTGTTTGGGGTCAACAACAGCCGGGATGGCTCACCGGATTGACCGTTGAAGAACAGCTGGCAGAAATCGAAGAGTGGATGGCAGCGCTCGCGGAACGCTACCCCGACGCCGCTTTGGTCGACGTCGTGAACGAACCCCTTCACGCGCCGCCGGGTTACGCTGCCGCCCTCGGTGGCGCCGGTACGACCGGATGGGACTGGGTGATCAAATCGTTCGAGCTGGCGCGCAAGTACTTCCCCAATTCGGAGCTGCTACTGAACGACTACTCCGTGCTCTCGATGGCGAGCGCCACCACGAATTACCTCAACATCGTCAACTTACTCAACGACCGCGGATTAATCGACGGCATCGGGGAGCAGGGCCACTTCTACGAGCGCGCCGAGTTGAGCGTACTTTCCTCCAACCTGAACGCCTTCGCCGCCACCGGGCTGCCGGTTTACATCACCGAGCTCGACATCAACTTCGCCAACGACGCACGTCACGCGTTGCGCATGAGCGAACTCTTCCCACTCTTCTGGTCTAATCCGTCCGTGCTTGGTGTCACGCACTGGGGCCACCTACAAGGCAACATGTGGCAGACCGATGCGTACCTACTGCGCACCGACGGCACGCCGCGCCCCGCACTCACCTGGCTCGAGTGTTACAAGGCAGGCGGCACTGATTGCCCCCTTCCGGTCTACGTGCCTGAAGCACGCAAAGGTGATAGCAGCGGCATTACCCTCGAAGCCGAGGACTATGATTCGGCACAAGGGCTGCTGGCCGCGGGAAGCATGGTTGCGTACGCGGATAGCGGCGACTGGCTCAGCTACGATAAGATCGCGTTCAATGACAACTGGGATACGTTGAGCGTCAGCTACGCGCAGGGCGGACCCAATCCGGTGAACATCACCATCCACCTGGACAGCCTCGAGAACGCGCCGGTCGCGACCGTCAAGCTACCCCCCACGGGTGGCTGGGGCACGATGCAAACGGCGACGATTCCATGGTTGCCCCTGAGTGGCGAGCGGAAGATGTTCGTGCGCTTCGGCGCCGGAGCAAACGTCGATAAGCTCAAGTTCTCAGCACCAAGCGGCACTGGCCCGAATGTGATTCCGAACAGCGACTTCGAAGCAGCCGGTAACGGTGGCTGGTCGACTTGGAGTAGCGGCACCATTGCTACCACCGCAACGCGCGCCGTTAGCGGTGCGCAGAGCTTAGCCATGACGGGACGCTCGGCGACGAGCCCGTTGGCGAAAACGCTGACCAATCTGGTCGTTCCTGGCAAGACCTATAAAGTGAACCTGTGGGCCACAGTGGGCGGCGCAGCATCCGCTGATGCATACGTCACCACGAAGGTGCAGTGCAGTGGCGGCAACCCTGACTACCAACGCTTGGGTGGTTGGAGCAACGTGAAGATGATCACCGACGGAGCCTGGGTCCAGATTAGCGGTGATCTGGTAGTACCCGACTGCCAATTGACGGACGTCTCGATGTGGCTCGAGGGGCCTGGAGCGAACGTCGATCTCTACGTCGACCACGTCTCGGTGCGCGCACAGAGCACGACGAACATCGTCTCGAACGGAACCTTCGAGTCAGGGACGAGTGGATGGTACACCTGGGGCGGCGCCACTATGTCGGCAACGACCGTGCGCGCCCACGGCGGCACGAAGAGCCTGCTCGTCGCAAATCGCACCGGCAACTCCCCGGCGGTGATTGATCTTACCAGCGTCGTAAAGCCCGGCATCAGCTACCCGTTCAGCCTCTGGGTATCGATGGACAGCAGTGACGGCACCAGCAAGTCGGTCAACGTGACACGGGCACTCACGGTTTCGGGCAGCACCTCGTGGTCCTGGGTGGGCAGCCCCGTAACGGTGGCTGACGATGGCAACTGGGTTCAAATCGCAGGAACACTCGCCGTACCACAGACGTTTTCAGGGTTGCAGATCTATGTCGAGGGTGCTGCAGGTGCCGATCTCTATGTGGACGACGTGCAATTCATCGACAATAGCGGCACCGTGGTCAACCTGATCCCCGACGGCACGTTCGAGTCCGGTCAGGGCGCGTGGTTCGATTGGACCGGCGTTGGGCTGGCCGTAGTTGACGGTTACGCGCACGCCGGAACACACAGCCTTGTCTCTCCCAACCGTACGCAAAATGGCGTACTCGCGCGCGATGTCACCACCCTTGTCACCGCTGGTAAACGCTACCAGGCAACCTTCTGGGTTTCGGTGAACGGCATCGCGGCGGGTTCTTCGAGCGTGAACGTGACCCGCGCCATCAACTGCGGCAGCGGTGCTCAGTATGGCTGGTTGCAGCAAGTCACCGTGAACAACGGAGAGTGGCAGAAGATCACCGGCCCCGTCGATCTGTCGGCATGCACTT
This sequence comes from Myxococcales bacterium, assembly GCA_050263495.1. Lineage (GTDB taxonomy): Bacteria > Myxococcota_A > Polyangia > Polyangiales > Polyangiaceae > FEN-1139. The sequence continues at coordinate 3,891 of JBLNFG010000321.1, forward strand.
CTGTGAGCCAAGTATCGCTCTTCGCAGAGGGACCCACCTCGGGCAACCTCTACGTGGATGATGTGGAGTTGATCGCGCTCTAGTTCGAGTTCGCGCTCTAGCGCGACTGAACACGTTTAGGTGACGCGCCACCCCAAAAAGCGGTACCCGCAGCGCCCAGTCTTCAACGGCTGAGGCGCTGCGGCCTTTTATTGCGAATTCACAGTCCGGGCGGTCATGCCCTTATCACACCGCGGTTTCGCTCCCGGAACGCTGGTGCACGAGCGGAGCAAGAGGTCGGCGAGCTCGCTCGTGAAGGCTCTTCACCGGATCCGTTGCCCGTCAGAAATGGGTCGCATGCAAGAGGGGGCACAGAAGTGCCCGGTGCGCATGCCTACTCGAGGGGACTCGCACACGAAGTGTTTCGTACCTGTGCCAAGTGCGGGCCGAGAGACGGCGTAGTGGCCGCCACAGCTTCCCGTCCACACACTGACGCCAGGCAGTCCTGAGACGACGACTCGATGGTCCAGGTGGGCGTGGTCGTTGTTTGTGGTCCGCACACTGCTCCAAAGCAACGGTTCTCGACGTAGCTGTCTCGATCGTCTTGTGGAGCCGGAGCGAACTCGAACAACCAGGTGGCCATCAGCGACTTGGGCCCGCATACGGAACCAAGACATTGGCGGTTCGCTCGCTCATCCGGACGTACGTCAGCGACTCTCGGAGCCGTGTTCTGCTGAAGCTGCGCTGCGCATCCCATCGTCACGCCCAAGAGTACGAGTAACCCGAGTTTCTGTCGAAAACAGTCAATCATGGTGCCTCCTCCGTGCAGCTGGACGCCCCCGGACCTGTGGAACCTCAGTAATCTACCGTGGGACATCCGAGGCTGCTTCGTGGCTACGCGAGCCTCGACATTCAAAGATAGCACCGGGCGTTACTCGCTCCAGGTGCGCGAAACCGAGGTCGCAATTCCTGAGTATTCCCAAGGCCATCGTTACCAACGCATCCGCGTTCCGTTGCCGCGTCGCTATCGTAAGCATTCAATCTTCCCAATTCTGCCGAATCGGAATACACGGTGCCCCGCGCCGCGACGCCGAAAGGCTGGCCAGACTCCTGGCAAGCTGGCACTCACTGCTCAGCGCACAACGGCGTGTAAACACAGCGGCGGGCCGCGCAGGGC
>JBLNFG010000322.1:0-7985 GCA_050263495.1 Myxococcales bacterium
CAACAGATTCTCGCTCATGCTCTTCTCGTTGGAACGTCTCGCGTCCTGCGCGTTGGCTCAGCGAAGGCTGCCCGCTCGTTCTTCGATTTCTCTGTATATGTCAATGAGCATTGCCTGAGGATCGAGGGCAATTTCCACCTGTGTTTCCGTTTCGCCTTCACCATACTCGGGTGCGAAGGCGAACAGACCGTCGCCCCATTGGAGCACCTCGGCAACGGCTGCGTAGGTTTGGGTGCGAAGGGACGCCGCGATGTCTTCTTCCGAAGTCCAACCTTGGCTGATCAAGATGGATCCCATCGGCAAGTGGGCCTGCGCTTGTTGCTGATATGCGACCGCCTTCGCGGCGATTTCCGCGGTTAGCTTGCCAGCTGCAATCAGCACGTCTCTCAGGCTGGCCGTGCTGGGTGCAGCCGCACCACCGATGAGTCCGGTGCGCAGATGAACAGCGCCGATGCCTCGCACCGAACTGCACAGCAGCGTTCCAGTGCGGCGTCCGGCGCGCAAGAACTCGAGCACATCCGGCAAACAGAACTGGAGCAGACTTCCCGTGAAGATCGGGCTCGCGCTGCGGGACTGCGGCACACTGCTCGGACCAGTACCTAACTGGGAATTCTCCGCGAAAGACGGCGGCGGTTCGATGCGCACCAGATCGACGATTGGAGCGACTCGCATTCGGCTGCTTGAACCCCTGGGAGGTTTTGTCAAGCGCAGGTGGCCCGGAGCCGCATCAACCGATGCGCGCACTCTAGCGCCCGCACTAACGTTCCTCGCTCGGTTCGCGGCTAGGCATCCGAGTGCCAAAAGTACCGAAGAGCGCACCGCCTCGGGCAAATCTTGGCGTTGACTCAGCGGTTCGAACACCTCGGCAGCGCGACCGTAGCGACCCGCCTTCAGTAGTTTCCAACCTAGACGATCACGGATGAGCTCGAGCCGAGGAAAGGCGCCCGCAAGTACTTCGAGCTGTTCAATACAACTACTGCTAAGCGGAGCTTCGTCCAACGCCAAGAACTCAGCGGCAGTTGCGGCGGGCAAGTCAGCGTTCCTGACGGAAGCCAAGAGACGCTCGACCTGCACTATCTCCGTCGGCGCATCGTCGCGATCGTGGAACGGCGCAATCAAGCCATGGACTCGCTCGATGTCCCCGTCTCCGAAAGCACAGCGACTAAGGAATATGACAGGGGCGACCCACTGCTGCCGAAACACGTGTGCTCGCTCGGCAGACGCAACCGCTTGCGGGCGCTTCCCGGATGCAAATAGGATCTTTGCTTGAAGCAACGAGAGCTCGCCAGACTCGTCTCGATCAGCCACACTCTCGGAGATCCGACGCGCCTGCTCGACGAACCTCTCGGCGTGTTCGAGATTCGACCGGTACAGGCAGACCTCCGCTATAAGTCGGGCACTGACGATACGCGCTTCGACGTCTAGCTGCTTTGAAAGGCGACCTGCAGCCTCTGCCCAGGTCAACGCTTGCTCGAGGCCGTCAGCAGAGGCAATACACGCCCGAGCGCACCAAACGAGTGCTATCCAGGTCAACGAGGGGCCGATCTCAGACCGCTTAGTGAGCGCGAGCAGGTGCTCCAGCGCTGACTTGCTGTCTCCGAACAGCGTCGAGGCGATACCCGTGAGGAGCGGTTCGATGACTTCGGCGGATGTCCCCGACCCGCACGGATCACCCGGAGTGGGCGAGGCATGCCTCAGGTGTTCCGCAATCGCACGCGCCTCTTTCAAATCGCCACGGGCAAACGCCCGACGCAATCCGCGTGCGTTTGCGACGGCGAGCTGTAGGCCCTTTGTTTTGACTTGGACCGCTGCCACCGGGATTGACGAGTCGCTCCCCCCGGCGTGGCTTTGTGGAGCTGGCGGTTTCGGTGTTTGGGCAGGACCCGTTACGACTGGAGTTGGTATGGGTGCGGGGCGGGTAACCATTGCCGCCGGATGCGTTCCGCTCAATTGCGTGGTCACTTCGGGCGGTTTCGGTTGTAGTGCCTCGGTCACGACCGCTCGTTGTGCGGACAAGTCGAACTGCGCGTGACCGCTAGTGCGCACAGCGTCGGCAAGTGGAGAGTTTACCTTGGCGCGCAGCGTCGTGCTCGCGGTCGAGCCTGTCGCTGCCAGAGGCGCGGTCGTTGGCGGTGATCCTAAGGGGTTCGAGAGTGTTGTTGCTACGGGTGACGGTGCAGCGGAGGGGGATCTTGGCGGCTTCGAGAGTGCTGTTGCAGACGACGAGGACGCACCTGGCGGCCTCGAAAGCGTTCGCGAAGAAGAAGACGATGCGGCTAAGGGCTTCGCGAGCGTCGCTGCAGGCGAGACCGGTGGGGCAAGACGGGGTTCGACTGGCTTCGAGAGCGTCGCGGCTGTGGACGCCACCCGCGGTGCTAAAGCGACTTTTGCAGTTCCCTGAGCTGGGACTTCGTTTGGAGGCACATACTCGATTTCGGCGTCCGATACCTCCCAGTCGGCTTTGGGTAACCAAACGCCGTGTCGCACGGCGGCCTCGAGCTTCGTTGGGGAGACATTCGCATCGAGACGAACCGCAATGGAATGCCCTTCCATGAAGGCACGCAGCCAGCTGCCGGTCTCCCCACGCGCGGTAATCATCGTAAAGTCCCCGAGACCAAGGCAGTCGCCAATCTCACCGAAGTGATGATTCACGACGACGCCGACCGCGATAGCCGTCGAACTGTCGTCGCTCGTTAGGTGATCGTCAACGGTATTACCCGCAGTGTCGCCCACGCAGTAACCGTGCACTCCATCAATATCCGAAAACAGGAGAGCCTTACTTTGGGGTGGTCCGTCGCGGGATGCGTCTTTCTTGTGCATCAAGGATCGATTACGGCCGTTCACCACTTCGATTCACGTGTTCGAGCCCATCTTGCTGCACAAGGCCGCATTTCTTCTGCCCTACGTCGGCACCATAGACCCGCTCCCACAAGCCAAAGATGTATGCGTCGATCGCACCACAGCTCGTGTGCGCGAACTTATTCAGTTTTACGTCTCTTTGCCGTCAGTCGACCTATTGTGTGGGTACGGGCTTAATGTCGCGCACGGCTTGACCGTACGCCTCCTGTCGAATCGCTTACCCATGGTCGAGATTTCCAGGCCACGGACTCCGTGATTGCGATCCCGACTTCAATGACGTGATCCGCGCTGCAGTACTCCTATTCGTGCAAGGTAGAGCCTCATGAAGGAATTTAGTGCCATTGCCAAACTGCCTGACGTCATTGGAGCTGTTCTCAGCGATCACTCTGGTGCCTTGTTGGAATGGTCCGGAGCCGTGGACGGGGAAACGGCTGGTGCCGTCAACGCCTTCACGGTGCGCGGATTCACACAAGTGGGTGATTTGCTGGGCATCGGGACGCTTCAACGGATCTCGATCGTAGGAGGAACCCGCGCCTCGGTGATCACCGTGCAAAGCGACTCAATCCTAGGAACTTACACTGATCCCACCAAACCAATCGTCAACGTCGAACGGCGTCTTCAGGAGACCCTACCCAAGTAGTGCACCCTCCATATGGAAACCATACTCAAAGGATTGCGCGATCTGGAGGGCGTCAATGGCGCCTTTTTGGCTGACTCTTCCGGTCAGATATACGCCTACAACGCCGAATCTATCTACGATGCCAAGTTGCTCGGACAGGTGAGTAAATCAATCGCAACCGCGATCGATTCAGTCAAGCTGCTCCAGGATGACTGGGACACAATCACGGCCCAATTCTCGGACGGACGTTTGGTGCTGCGGAGCGTTCGCGCTGGAACACGCAAAGGTGCAGCTCCATTGACGCTTGCGCTGATCGCCGACTCGCGACTAAATCCTTCGTTCGCTACCGTTGCGATTCGAGTGGCCCTGGGCAGGATCAAGACCCTGGCCGATGAAAATGGCCTTGCTCCCTTGGCAGCAACGAGCGGAGCTGCGCCCGCTCGCAATGCTTCTGCAGCCTTCGAATCGAATGCCTCGGCACCTGCGATGAAGCAAAGCCACAGCACGGCAACGCCGGAGGTCGCCACTAGCGGCCTCAGCTGGTCCGGCTTTGGGGGCTCCTCGTCGATCGCAGGCTCTGGCGTTTCAGTCGCCGACGCCGCGAGTTCAGCCGTGCTAAGCGCTTGCACCAAGTGCCTGGCTAAAGCGGTTGGCCCAATGGCAAAAGTTTTCGTCAAGGAAGCCGTACGGAAGGTTGCTCCGGGACAGCCTTTCGCCCAAGCAATGCTGCCCGAACTGGTCCTCGAACTGGAAAAGAACATCGAGGATCGCGATGATGCTCGTGAGTTTCGTAAGGCTGTGACGAAAATCGCGTGAACCCACGTCGTCTCGACCGCTTACGTTGAGTCGAGGCTGCTGGGGGGAACCAACTCAAGTCTAGGGTTGCTGTTGCATAGTGGAGGTTCGTACCATGATCTTGGACGTTGTCCGCCGAAGCATTGGGCTAAAGGTTTCGCTGATGCTTGCGGGAGTAACCATTGTAACGACTACCCTCGTCGGCGTCGTTATCACGGAAGGTGAAACCAAGTCACTGGAGGCTCTGACCATCAGCAAAGCGAAGATATCGGCTCGGGTTGGAGCACTCATCTATGGCCGCATCCTTGAGGAGGGCATCGACAACAACTTCCTGACCGTCAGTGACGCCTTTGATACGAAGTACGAAGAAATCAAGGGATATAATTGGAACGGTAAGCCCAAGTACCATACGAAGTACGATTTCTATACCGATCGAGCCATGGTTAGCGTGCTGGATCGATTTCTCGAAGGTGAAGATGTGTTTGGCGCACTCGGTTCGGATGTGAACGGCTACATCCCCACGTACGCGACGAAATTCATGCAGCCTGTCACCGGCGACAAGGCCAAGGATCTGGTGGGCAATCGAGCAAAAACCGTTGGCAACTACGAGGTTGCCAAGAAGGCGGGCGCGAATGAAGAACCCGTATTGGTCCAACCCTACGTCCGCGACACCGGTGATCGGATGTGGGACGTTTCCTCGCCGGTGTACATAAAGGGCAAGCATTGGGGCGCGTTTCGTGTGCTCATCTCGGTTTCCGAAATTGAGCGGCGTCGCCAGAGTTTGGTGCTTACCATGGCCGCCTTGTTCGGCGCTTTCGCGCTTCTATCCACGGGGATCATTTTCCTGATGATTAGGCGGTCGCTAAGTCCGTTGGTGCAACTCACCGCTCTTGCCGACGAGTTGAGTACCGGTGAGCGTCTCGAAGAGCCAATCAAGCTTGGCACGATGGATGAGGTAGGTCGAATGGGCAAGTCGCTCGATCGTTTGAGAGCTAGTCTCAAGTCAGCGATGTCACGGCTGGGCGAGTGATTGAGAGGTGCATATGGATCGAACCCAATTCAAGCGCATTTCAGGTGTTGCCGCGGTAGGTCTGGCAATCGCTCTCTCTCAAGCTCCTGGAGCTGCAGAGGAGAAGACCAAAGCAAGGGATGCAGCGTCGAGCGATCGCGAGCCTCCAGGCGCGGCACAAGCAAACTGCGCGCGCTCGGACGAACTCACAGCGCAAGGGAAGGATGTGCTCGCCTGGACCAACGAATTTGCCAAGGAGATCACGCAGACGATCGAGCGCTGGCTGGCCAGCGGCTCCGTGACGCAGGAGCACCTGTTCTCGTACCTGTACTATCCAGTCCCCAACACCGATCCAACGAAGTTCACGACAGACTACGATAAGCTCGCCGAACAGGATTTTCAGCCCATCCTCGAGAAGTATCTGGCGAAGTCGAGCGTACTCATCTATTCGTTGGCAACCGATCGAAACGGGTATGCCCCCACGCATAACCTACAGTACTCGCAACCGCTGACCGGAAATCGTGCCGTTGATCTGGTCAATAACCGGACAAAACGTATCTTCGGTGACTAGATTGGGTTCAAAGCGGCACGAAATCAAAAGTCCTACTTGCACCAAACCTACGCGCGCGACACGGGTGAGATGGTTTCGGATCTATCGGTACCCATCTCGGTACGCGGACAACATTGGGGTTGCGTGCGAATCGGATTTCGTCACGTAGAACGGCAGTAGAACGGCAGTAGCGCGACTCGGCACCATCGGGAGAGCGACTTCTCAATTCTTTGGGAAGTCGCTGCCGTTAATCACGCGTTTCACTTGGGAGCCGGTGCACACGCCGCACAGGAGCTATTCAGGCGGCGTCCAGTAGTAGCTCGTGGCAATGGTAGCGCGAGCTCCGGGATCGGTAATGGTCGCTAGCACCGAGGCACGCAATGCCAGAAGCCACTCCGCAACTGGACGCATCCCGCGTGGCGTCTTGCTGAGCGCGCGCTGCAACTGCGTCTTCCCGCTTTGACCCAACTCTTGTACGAGGAGCATCTCGATATCCGCCAATCGCGCTGTAAGAGCAGGGGTTAGCGCGGCTGGGGGTGGGGCGACGTGTCTTGATTCGGTAGGGACGCGATGAACACCGCTCGTCTTGATTGGAGCGCTGACCTCCCGCGGCGATTCCTGTGGCGACGGTGCAGGCTCTTGCACTTTACCTCGAAGTGCTTGGTTCAAGGCGTCATGCGCCGTCGCATCGTACTGCGCTCGCGCCACTTCGATTCCCGAAGCAAACTCGAATTCACCCTCGACCATCTCGAAAATGGGCTTGAGCAGCTCCTTGCCACTGCGATTCCCAGAAACGATCGCAACGAGTCGCCCCTGAACGTAGTAGAGCTCCGCGTCGAACTGATCATTGAATACGACCAAACGCCCCGTGCTGCGCTTGGTCATACTGACGCGAAGCAGGTCTTCGATGCTGATGGCCTCGATACGCCCGCTTAGGGTTGTGCCTGTCGCGACTTGTGGGGATCCTTCCGCCGCCTCGATATTCGTCGTTGGACTCGCCATACTACCGAGACGGACACGGACAGGAGACTCATAATCCCGAACTGTGCAAAGGGCCCTGGTGGATATCGAGATCAGGAAAAGCAACATGCCGTTCTAGATCGATGATGCGTAAAGTCCGTGAATGCCAACGTAGGTCCTTCGGACTCGGCTTCCAGAGCCAGACATCGACGGGGCGAGGCGCCACACGCGTTACCGAGAGACGTGCAGTCCTTGCGTCGGTGCAATGAAACGCGCTGCGATACGTCGACGGATCTGCCGAGGGTCGGGATCTGTCCTCGATCTCGATACAGATCCGCATCCTTCGATGCGTTCTAGACTGGAGCACCAATCAGTTTGGTCCCCTTAGCGAAAGCGCTGAGACCGAAGCAACCGGAAGCAGAATTGTCACGGAGTGGAGAAGTTTGCGCAGGGCCACGGTGACCAGCGAAGCTGGGCAGGCGCCGCAGGCGGCAAGTGCACATGGCTTTGGGGGAAAGTCGACCGGGCGTCGCGTGCGCAGCGCGCGTCCGGACGGATGGGGGCAGCATCACTACTTTGAGGAGCGCAACGACGAGGCCGCCGCAGAGAGGATCGGCGCCTGTAGTAAGGGGTTCAGACTGATTGGCGCTCTAGCTAGGGGCGAGTTGGCATCATGTCGCAATACTGCAGTGGCGAGCGTGAGCGGCGACGACGTCAATCAGGGTTCGGCCGCTTTGCCCGGTCGATGTCTTGCTCATTCTGCATATAGCTCTACATAAAATGGCCTCCAGATAGGCACTCAGTAGATCGATGCCCGCCGCACCCCCCTAACTGATAGCGCTGCTGCGCGGACCATCCGCCGCAGGCGCACACGAGTCACCGATGCTCGGTTCGCCCGTGCCCAACCGTCCACTGCGACGACACAAACCAATCCATCAACTGGGCCACTGAAGCGGGCAGAAGCCACGTTGCATCGTCGAGGATACGGATCAAGCCTCGCGACTATGTTCCTCGCAGTTGTTGCTGGTTCAGTCAGGCGCCTTGCCTGACTGGAGTCGTCTTCCGTCAGGTTACCTAGTCCAGTCGTTTGAACCGAATCCTGCCACGACCGAGCCGACTCCCTTTTTTCGGTCGGGATTGCGCTTGCGCTTCCGGCTACGGGCTAACGCCACAAGGCGGCAATTCGCTGGGAT
>JBLNFG010000323.1:0-2600 GCA_050263495.1 Myxococcales bacterium
GAAGGTCGGCTTCCGGCACGAAGCGCCGTCTGGCGCGCGGGGCCGATAGTCTTAAGCGGTCGAGATTTGGCCGCGGATTCGAGCTGGGGTCCGTCAAGATTGAGCCTCGCGGACGAGTTTCGAGCTTGGCAAAGCGCCGGTTCGGCGACCTCGCGGTTCGTTGGTGACTCGGCACCGTCAACTTAGCGCTTCGAAGGCAAGCGCAATCCGCGTGATCGTGCGGCCGGCCTTGACCGCCTCATCCCGCCAGCGATGCAGCACGGCAAGCAGCCGTTCTGGGCTCGGCTCCAGCTTCTTGCGCGGTTGACGCTCAATGCCGGGAAGCACACCGCCAACCAGCCAACTCGACTGGCTCAGCTCGACGACGGCAATGCTTGTGCTATCTTGGTCCAAGGCGACGAGGGACCTGCTCAAGTCATTCAGCTGGGGCATAACGGCACTCCGTCAGTTATTTGCCAGCGACGATGGTGCCATGTCCTTGTACCTCTGGCTTGCGCTTGGTTGGATTGTCGTAAGCTAGCCAGGCGGGCCGATCCGCCGGGAGCTACCGTGCCATTTCCGGTGCTTGAAGCACCTCGGCGAGACATGTGCCCCGGCGGATTGGCCACGGCGGATGCCCCGTAGGAAGTTGCGCCCTCGAGCGCCAGTACAAGGAGCGGCAGGCGCCGTGACGGCCCGTGCTTTGTAAAGGGGGATAAGATGGCTGAAGAAGAAACCATCTCATGGTTTGCCGGTGTCGATTGGGGCTCCGAAAGGCACCATGTTTGCCTTCTCGATGCTCGAGGCACCACAGTTGGAGAGCGCGAATTCCCGCACAGTGGTGAGGGTTTGGCAGAGCTGGGTGACTGGCTTCTCTCGATGGCACGCGCGGCAAGTATGGTCGCCGTGGCAATCGAAGTACCGCACGGACCTGTCGTCGATGCGCTGATCGATCGGGGGTTCGTCGTATATGCAATCAATCCCAAACAACTCGACCGCTTACGCGACCGGTTCAGTGTCGCGGGCGCCAAGGACGATCGTCGCGACGCCTATGTGCAGGCCGATGGCCTACGCACGGACCGGCGTCTGTTCCGCCACCTTCAGGTTGCTGATCCACGGCTCATCGAATTGCGTGCGTGGTCGCGCCTTGCAGAGGAACTCCAGGCCGAACGGGTTCGGCTGAGTAACCGCGTGCGTCATCAGCTCTGGCGGTATTATCCGCAGATGCAGAAGCTGACCAACGACCTCGCCGCGCCGTGGTTTCTCGAGCTTTGGACCATTGCATCGACACCGGCCAAAGCAGGCCGGCTACGCAAGTCGACGGTGGAGCGGCTACTCAAGCAGTATCGCATTCGTCGCATCGATGCAGAGACCGTCCTCCGTATTTTGCGAGAACCCGCCATCAAAGTTGCGGAGGGCGTTGCTGAAGCGGCCAGCATCCACATGCGCTCGCTTATCGCTCGCTTACGCATTGTGAATCGTGAGCTGCGTGAAGCCGAACGAAAACTCGATGAGCTCTGCACGGCCGTTAGCGAAATCGAGCAGACATCGGGAGAAAGCCTTCAACGGCGAGACGTAGCGATCCTCAGATCCATGCCGGGTATCGGCAGGATCAATCTCGCCACATTGCTCTCCGAGGCCTCTGGGCCCCTCAGCCGCCGCGACTACGAAGGCCTCCGGACGCTGTCCGGTGCGGCGCCGGTTACCAAGCGCAGCGGCAAGTCACTCATCGTCGTAAGGCGCTATGCTGCGCACGTCCGATTGCGCGATACGGTCTATCACTGGGCACGTGTCGCCACCCAGCGCGATCCGAAGTGTCGCGCCCGATATACTGCGCTGCGCAAACGTGGCCACTCGCACGGTCGTGCTCTCCGTAGTGTCGCGGATAGACTGCTTGCCTTGGCATGTGTCCTTCTGCAGCGACAGACGCTGTTTGATCCGCACTTTGGCCGACCTACCACGTAACGGGGCCATTATTCAAAGCGCGCCCAAAACCTCGTGTGGCCACGGTGAGGTTTCTGAGTCGGCTTGAGCGCCCGTTTCTCCGTTCTCTAATCCGGGGTCATTTGGCAAGTTTTTCTGACAGCCCTTTGTTCGACCCGCCGGAGGCGTGGTCGACACCGTTGGGACGCCCTTCGTCCCGACAAGCATCGCGCGGTCATGGCGCGCAGGAGCGGTCAAGGGATGAAACCGCTTGCGGCGCGCGCTTGCGCGCGTCCCTTGACCGCTCCGAGCACCATGGCACTCCTTGAGCAGCCTAATCACGCCGTGCGCCATCCAACTGCCGGATCCACCGTTCTCTACGGAGCGGGCACGGTCGCGTTCGTCGGCGGGTTACCGTCCCGCCACTTTACCTCTTGACTCCCTGGTAGGAAGTCTCGCCGCCTCCGCAAAGCGCTAGGGCATGCACACGTATCGCCGGGCCGATCGAGAATCCCTCTCCGCCCTTCAGGGGGGAGAGGAAGGGGCCCACGCCCCACGGGTCCGCGCAGAGCGCGGCCCGAGGACAGGCTCCGGCGTGGGAAGGTGAGGTGGGCGGGCGACGGCCCGGAATCCCCCACCTCACCCCGACCCTCTCCGCCCAAGGGCGGAGAGGGAGAGGCCATTTCCTCTTCCGCTCC
>JBLNFG010000324.1:0-5002 GCA_050263495.1 Myxococcales bacterium
ATTCTGCAGGATTCGGCACGGCGGAGCTTGACGGTATCGAGGTGCCGTCGGCCTGCTTGAGCGCTGGGTTGCCGATTGAGGTGGGGGAGCACGAAATCTCTGTGTTGACTGGGCATGGGACTCGCACATCCCAGCGCTTCAACGTCTCCCAGGCGCAACAAGTCGTCGTTACGTTCGGCGTTGCGGTGCCCACCGAGGATAGGCACGTCGCAACCAAACGAAACGACGTGACCCCTTCGGTGTTGACAGTATTGATCACAGGCCCGCAAGCGCCGACTGTCCCACAGAACAGGCTCGCGACGTCCGAGCGAACGAATGCACCAAAGTCGCAGCCGACCCTTCGTTGGATTGCCTATGGCAGTCTTGGGGTCGGCGCCGCGGGAATGCTGCTAGGGACGACCGCTGGCTTCATCAGTTTGAATAAGTACTCTGAGCTCGACGATAAGTGTGACCTGATCCGCAACTGCCCGCCCGCAGTCTATGACGCCAAGAACGGCAGCTACGAGACATGGCGCAATTTTGCCACTGCTGGGTTCGTTGTTGGGGGCCTCGGAGTCGCAGTGGGTGGAACGCTATTGTTGTTTTCGCAACGCGAACGCTCGAACGTGGGGTGGACGGTGACGCTCGGACCGGGAGTCGTTCGGGTAGGCGGAGCGTTCTGATTGCCGCTGCAGTGGCGTTCAGACCAATAGCAGGTCGGGAGGTTCGGTCCGCAAGCTTCGCACTGGCGTGATCTGAAGGGAAGGGGATGCACAAGCCATGGTACGAAACTCGCAAACAAGTGAGGGAATCGACTCGCGTACGCGATGGAACAGGCACAGCACACCTTTCGCTGGTGATGGTCTGGGGAGTATCACCTGTCTCCATTGTCGAAGACTGCTCCATTTGGGCTCCATTGCGGGACTGCTCGCAGGAGCTTGCGTGCTGCCAGACTTCTATCGCTCCAGCGAACCCCGTGACACTCTGGGCGGAAGTAACTGGGGCGCCACGAACGCTCAATCAACTCGGGGCGGGAGCAGCAACTATACTAGCAAGATCAGTGCAGGGGGAACGCGCGGCCAGGCTGGAGGTGCCACAGGCGGGAACTCCGTGTACCACGCCGAATGCAAACTTGGCATCACTGATCTTCTCGACGATGCTGCCAAGAGTGAACAGTTCAACTGGGTCGGAGGAGACAATACCACGGCCGATGACGATCCCTGCGGCTTCCAGGGCGCGTTCTATGCCTACAGCGATAAGGGCGCAGATGAGGTTCCGGGAAGTGCGGACGACACACTCCAATCTCCAGCGTTTGTCTCGGGTACCAAGTACGAGAGCCCTTGCGTTGAAGGCAAGTGCTGTATCAGCGGCGTCACCTCGCTCTGGCCGGCCGAGGACGTGTATACTACCTGGGGCGCAGGGTTAGGCTTCTCGCTCTCCGACGCTGGCGAGGGCGAGGGAAAACGTGCCTACGCAGGTCCGGCAAAGGGCGTGAAGATGATGTTAGCAGGCAGCATCAAGAACCAAGAGATCCGAATTGGTTTCACGCAGTCCGCTGACGACGAATCGGCACCTTATTATACTACCACCACGCTCGGCGAAGTGACACTGATGTTCACGGATGTCACCTGCCCGAGTTGGTCGACGGCATGCCAAGATCCGTCCAATTCACCCTTTGATGTGCAGATCCAAGTATGCGGTGGCGAGGCTGGTAGGGATGGTCCTTTTCAGGTATGTTTGATCAGCCTTATCCCGATCGAATGATCACGGCCCAGGCGTATGCGCTCGCCTTCCTACGGTCGTAATCGCATGCAGACGAAGTCCTCCGTTTCTCCGGGCGAGAACGGTAAGGATGCGAGCAGCGCAGCTACTAGAACAACCGAAGAACTATGGACTGATATCCCTTGGATCAAAGCCGATCCCCAAATCGTCTGCTGCTGACGACAAGCTTCGATCGAGAGATGGCGACGGCTGCAGCGCCGAGTGCAAGTCCGAGCGTTTGTGGAGACGGCGTTGTGGACCGCGACGAGGAGTGTGACGCGGCCAGTGAAAACGTTGCCCCCCAGGATGCCTACAATTCGGAAGCCTGCACGACGTTATGTCGGAAAGCCGCGCGCTGCGGTGATCGCGTAGTGGACCCAGACTTCGGTGAGCAATGTGACGGATCGGCGGCCTGCGACCAACACTGTCACACGGTGCTCACGCGGACGTCCGACGACGCGCAATGAACTGACTCCCTTCGAAGCTGTTGCGCCATGTGACACCGCTTCGGTTTATCCTGTCATGGAGCGGTTCAACACAACAATCACCCAGGCTGATACTCAGGGTGGTTCGATGTCAACCAGAAGTTGCTCTCTGGCGATCAAGCAGATTCCTGGCGACTCTACCTCGTACCGGGAATGAACCACAGCGGTGACTGGCCAGCTACGGATCAGTTCGATTTGTTGACGCCACTCGTGCGTTGGGTCGAACAGGGCCGACCTCCCAGCGACGTCCGGAACGGAACCACCAAGGACTCGGCAATCGGTTGATCGAGCCCGTCGCGGCGAACACTAACGCGGGCGAAGGACGTATCCACAAACGTCAGAGGGTTGGGGGACTCCCTCAACTACTATTACAGGGCAGCCCAATTTCCCTCGATCGGGTTTCGCACCACACGCCGTCAACCTGAGTTGAAAGCCTTTCTAATCGCGTCCGCCAGTCTGTAGGAATCGACCGGCTTCGTCAGGATCGAACTAACACCGATCTGCGTGAAGAGCTCCGCAATCGCTCCACTCACGTGTCCAGAATGGACGATAATCCGGATGTCCTTACGGATCTGCCTGATCTTCTCGACGAACTCAAGACCGGTCATTCGCGGCATTGAATAGTCGGTAATCACAAGGTCAAATGCATCGGCGTTCCGCTTGAATGCATCGAGTGCCTCCACACCCGTTGCGAAGAAGGAAACTCGGTATCCGACACTTCTCAATATGTTTGCGACCGGTTCACCGACGCTCTTCTCATCATCGACCAGAAGGATCCGTTCGGTTCCGCCCACGAGCTCTAGCGCCGTCGGCCCCGTCACCCCTGGCTCCAGCGTAAGTGCTGGAATGATGATGTTGAACACAGCGCCCTCTCCTGCGCCGCTGTACACGGTGATGACTCCGTTGAGTTTCTTGACGCTGCCGTGGACAACCGAGAGCCCCAACCCGGTTCCCTCGCCTGCCCGTTTGGTTGTGAAGAAGGGCTCAAAGATTCGGTCAATAATTTGTGGTTCGATCCCCTTGCCCGAGTCGGTGATCCTCAGCAGAATATGGTTCCCCGCCTGAAGTCCCGGATGGCCGCGCGCGAAATCATCGTCGACCACCATGTCCTCGAGAGCCACGTTGATGCTACCTGAGGTTGAGCCTAATGCGTGAGCGGCATTGGTACAGAGGTTCACAACGATTTGATGAATCTGTATCGGGTCCGCCATGACCGTCGCGTCGCTAACAATGGATGTCTGCAGCTCGATCTCGGAGGGAATCGAAGCGCGAAGCAGTTTGAGCGCCTCCTTAACGATTGGTTTGGGGCTGATTGGTCGGAGTTCCTGGTCCGTACTTCTGCTGAAGGCAAGAATCTGACGGACGAGATCGCGTGCTCGCTCCGAGGCGGTCAAGATCTCGCTGAGATTCTCCTGTGTCTCCGCAGGATTTCCGGAGGCTGTCAGCGATAGTTCGGTGTAGGCAAAGATGACGGAGAGGATGTTGTTGAAGTCGTGGGCGATCCCTCCCGCCATGGCGCCGAGCGCCTCCATCTTCTGGGACTGGAACAAACGCGACTGGAGGCGCTGTTCCTCGGTTATGTCCCGCGCGATTTCCAGATAGCTTTCGACTTTTCCCGACACGCCGGTTACTGGAACAACCATCACCGCGAGCGTCAGCGACTGGCGCTCGGCGGTCTTGACAACAACGTTCCCCGACCACACGCGGCCGCGCCTCAGGTCGTCCCAGATCGCTTCCGGTTGCTTACCGCACATATTCTCAAGTACGGGCTCAGATCCGATGAGCTCGTCATTGCGCCGCCCGAGCATCACCTCCGCCGCCGGATTCGCATAAGTGATCTTCCTGTCGAGTGCCATCGTCAGGATAGCGCTCTCGGAATGCTCGATGAGCTTATGCAGCAGATCCATCGATTTCTGCGCGGGCGCGCCGATTTGGCGGAACACGATGGAGAGGATCGATATGGTCAGTGCGAGGAACAGGCATCCACAGATCAGAAGAAAGAAGAAAAGCGATCTCAGAGGCCTTATGATTTCGTCGTAGTCCTGGGCGAAGGACAGCCCCCAGTCCGTCAGGGTAATGGGCGCGAAGCCTGCGATTTTCTTCACGCCCCGGAGGCTGATGGTTTCTGAGCCCGTTTCTCCATTCCTCAGTCGCGCGGCGAGTCTCTCCACGCCAGGTTCGCGGCCGATGTTGACGTTCAATACGAGGTCCTTCTGCGGGTGTACGAGGATCACACCGTCTCGGTCGGTGATGAAGGCATGGCCGGTTTTTCCCGCCGTAATCGACGACGTCATCGCCACGAGGTAATTCATTTCCAGCGCGACGACGAGCGCGCCAACGAATTCATGCTGCTTGAAAACGGGGGCAGATATCGCCAGCATGCGTCTACCAGTGCGCCTCGAGATGAACGGGCCTTCGATGTCCATCGAGCCACTTCGCGCCCGTGCGAAATAGCGCCGGTCGGACACGTTGACGTTTGCCGTATCGTGGTCGGTGTCCGATCTGACGATCCCGTCCGTATCCACGATCAGGATGGCCAGATAGTCCACCTTCACGCGCTCACAGACTGAACGAGCGCGATGAATTGCCGACGCGTACCGCTTTTCCGAGACAGCATCGATGAGCTCCCTGTCAAGCGCGACCGTCGCAGCGAAATCCATTTCCCGTCTGAGGACGGCATCGACCACGAGCGCTGTGTTCTTGGCCGTAAGCGCCGCCTTTTCCTTGGAGACATCGAGCAGCGAGTCGGTAAGACGTGCAGTGACGATGCCGCCTGT
>JBLNFG010000325.1:0-3056 GCA_050263495.1 Myxococcales bacterium
GACTCGCGATGCTCCCCGGTGGGCGACGACGCGTCGCTTGGCCACTATCACTGGAGGATCGCGCTGCCTTCAAGAGTCCTTCATTTGCACTCGCAGCTACCAACGGAGGGAAGGAATCGACATGCGACGCGGTCCTCGAGATTCGTTTGGGGAATGCAGACATGCTTGTTTCGACATCAGCGCTCGGTGTAGGCGTGTTTGTTCGGTCGGCGGCCAGCGTCGTCGGAGCAACGAGAAAGGAGCCGGCCGCAGCTTGTTCCGACGCTGGCTGATTCAGTCGAGGAACGCGACTAGAACCGAGCTGGCATCGTTCCACTGAAGGGCTTCGACTATCCAGTGTCGCGCCAAACAAAACCTTGGCTGCGCCCACCACGCTGGTAGCGGACACGATGCCAAGAAGGCATCCGAGTAGCCCACGACGCAGGAACACCCTCGTGCTGCGCGTCAGCTCCACTGGCGGAACTTCCGTAGTGCGAAGAGAATCTCTGCGAGCGCCTGGTTCCCAGGTTGCGAGGGCATGCCGAAATTCGGCGGCCGTTCGATAACGCTCTTCGACGTTTCGAGCCATGGAAGTTGCGACGATGCGGCTCAGCTCCGAATCGAATCCCCGAACGGTATCCGCGAGCGGAATCGGTGTTTCCGATAAGATCTGCGAGAGCAACGCTCCGATCTCGTACGTCGCGAACGGCAAGCGACCACTCAGACATTGGTAGAGAATGACGCCCACCGAATACAGATCCGACCGCGCGTCGAGCGAGCCAGATCCTTGCACCTGTTCCGGTGACATGTAGTGCGGCGTGCCAACGGCCATTCCGCTCTTCGTCAGTGCAGGATCGAGCGATCTTCGCGACGAGTCTACGAACTTCGAGATACCGAAGTCGAGCAGCTTTACCAACTCCATGCCCGAGGCGGCCGGAGCAACCAAGAAGATGTTGTCGGGCTTCAGATCTCGGTGCACAAGCCCTGCGCAATGAACTGCACCGATGCCGTCCAGGATTTGAAGAGCAATCGGCACGACCTCACGCGGCTCGAGCGGTCCATTGCGCGCCAAACGCGCTCCCAAGGATTCCCCGGAGAGGTACTCCATAATCATGTAGGGTGCGCCGTCTTCGAGATTCCCTAGATCGTACACCTCCACGACGTGAGGAGACCCTATCTGCGTTGCGCGCGCCTCACGTTCAAACCGAAGTACGTCGTTTGCGCTCGCCCATCGATTGAGTACCTTGATAGCCACTCGACGCGCGATCCGTACGTTGACCGCCGCGTACACGCGCCCCATTCCGCCTTGCCCAAGCAAGCCGACGATGCGGTACTTCTGATCGATGAGATCACCCGGTGATAGTTTCACAATGACTCTTCGTGTGTTCAGAGTTCATCCGCTCAGCCGCGATTTTGTCTGCTTGAGGCAACCCCTGTCTTCCTCTGAGCTGGACAAGCAGCCATCGGACACACCGGCGAGCGATTGCTAAATTTCGCACCGGCATGCGACCGCGTAACGTCGTTCAGCGACGAAACTGAACGGATGACGAGCGCAAGTAGCAACCTCGACGGCGTGCTTCGGCTGCAAGCGCTGCCCGTTCGAGAACTCGAGGCACCAAATACCGCGTGCATCGCGCCTGACCACGCCAACAGAAGGGTGCTGGGTGTCTACTCGGACGTTCTATGCGTTCTGAATGCCCTGAGTATTGATCCATCCAAACGTTTGATGACTCATCGGCAACCCAGACGGACAGGCAACGAAGGCGTACGCCTCCAACGCGATTCTCCAGCCCCCACAGGCCCAGTTCGGACGATCGCCGGCACCGTGGACTGCTACGACGACAGGTCGCTTCTCCGTAGTACCTAGCGGAAGTGTGGCAACGTCCCCGGTGCGCCCTTGCTCGGGTAGACTTACCATCCACGGCTTCCTCACGAGAGGTACCAGTTCGTCATGTTGGTGGAGGAATGTCGACGATGCCAGTGGTTGCTCTACCTTTGAAGAGGTCGGCAAAGACGGCACAAGAACGTGAGACTGTGCCGAACTCTTGTCGGCTTCTAACGCATGGCAGCCCGTCGCCAGCAACACCAGCGAGATGTTCCGCTGAGCACGAACCAATCGTCGAAGCAGGTAATGCAGCATTTTCGTCACGGTCAGGAGTTGTTCTTAATATTCCAATCGTCAAGCCCGAGCTATGGCGCGAATGCGGTTAGCGCCGATTCGCCCGAGAGCTGCACGACGACGCGCGTTTGTGACCGCGCGGAACCGTACTGCTCGGGGCTTTGTCGGACCGCACTCGCATTCTGATCGCGTTCCGTAGTCCTGCACACGGAGCAATATCGCTGGGTTTCTTTTAAGCGGCGCTGAGCTTCGGCAACTGCGCGCGAATCGCATCTGGGCGACAAACACATCAGGGTGCACGTGCTGTGTCGAACCCGTGACTCGCCATTTCACACCATTTCATGTTGACGATTCGACGCACTCCGACGAAGCAATCCGATCAATATTCAACTGCCTTTGGTTGCCCAAGGGATCGAACCGCGAAGCCCCAACCCAAAGTCAGCTCCCCAAACCCTCATCCCTATGTTAGGGCCCGTCAGTTCCGCTCGGTGGAGGAGGAAATAACCTCGTGAAAGCTCGATTCACTCTAGTCATCACTTTGCTGTTCTCTTGGTTGCTTTGTTCGGTCGCACTCGCCAAGGGCGCGCTCGGCGATGAAGCCCAAAAGCATTTCGACGCGGGATTGGCCTATGCCGATGATCCAACGGGTCCCAAATGGGAGGAAGCCTTCAAGGAATTCCGAGCAGCGTATACGCTCAGTCAGAATTGGAAGATTCTGAATAACATCGGCCTCTGTGCACTCAATCTCGAGCGTGATGGCGAGGCAAGCGAAGCCTACAAGGACTATCTCGGCCACGGCGGGGAGAAGGGTCTATCGGAGAAGCTTCGGAAGCAGATCGAAAAGGACGTCGCAATGTTGAGCGCAAGCCTCGTGAGCGTGACTGTTACCGTCGACCCCACCGACGCGGTACTCGTCGACGAGCGCATGACTTCGAAGGGCGAATTACGCGTGAATCGT
>JBLNFG010000326.1:0-6955 GCA_050263495.1 Myxococcales bacterium
CGGAAGCGGAATCTCTCCGAGTAGCCGCACAGCTTCGTCGAGCTTGCCAGGCCAGGAGCCGGGTGTGGCTGTGTGGCGGAAGGGAAAACTCGCCGTGATCGCAGTCACCATGACGGAAACCATACCTCGTGAGTCCATCATCCTCGTGGCAGCAACGAGACCGAGCGACTACGTGGACTCGTTCGTTGTCTCCGTACGCCATGCGGAGCGTCACTCCATCGACTATCTGGCGGCCATGGTGTTCTCTGCAGTGCCACCTTGGGCGAACGCGCTGCTCACATTGGGTGATTGGGTCGCGTCGTGCCTCGGCGCTAGGAAAGGATCCCCTGGGCGTTCGCGCCGGGTGCCGCGGGATATTCGATTTCACCCGGGCGAGCGTGTTGGCTATTTTCGATTGAGCCACCGCACCGAAGACGAGGTCGTGATGGCTGAGTCAGATGCCTTGCTCGACTTTCGCACGTCGGTAAGGAGAATTCCGCGCAAAGACGGCTTGACCGACGTCGAACTGACCACCGTGGTTTGGACCAACAGCGTGTGGGGAAGATTCTACTTCGCGCCGGTCAAACCCATCCACCGCTTTCTGATACGGAGACTGTTGCAATCGTTTGCGAAACGCATGGAAGAAGCTGATAGCCGAAGGGCAAACCGAACCCGGAGTGATGAATCATGATCGGCAGATTGAACCTATTCAAACTGGCCAGCTTGGCGAGCAGCCTAGTGTTCCTGTGTTTGTTTCTGCAACTGCTGTTCACGCCGGCACCGTTCGTGAGAGACCTTGGCCTGAGTCCCACCGAAACCACTTCGATTTTGGGCCGGCGGGTTTCGATGTTCATGCTCGGGATAGCGGTGTTGTCTTTCGTCTCGAGGAACCTGCCACATTCCTCGGCAAGGCAAGGCATCTGCGCGTCAACCGGCACCACCTTACTCGGTGTCGCCCGCATGAGCGCGTCTGAACTCTACCGAGGGACGGTCAACTCTTCGATGTGGTTCGCGCTGACCATCGAATCGACACTTGGGCTGTGCTTTTGGGCGGTTTTCTTCCTTAAGCCCGCCCCCTCAACGATGGTAAGCAACGCCGCTCTACAATACGACGGCCAGTCTCGATGATCCATCGCTACCCGTGAGCCGCCGCAGACGGTTCACGGGTCCACTCGTGAGCCGCCGCAGACCGTTCACGGATCAACTCGACGGGACTTCCGCGCGAAGCCTATGCTGCGTTACTCAACGCATACCGAGTGGCAAACACGGTATGGTCGTGACGCGCCAGTTTACTAGCCAACCACTGCAGACGGTTCACGGGTCCGGTGTCGACCTCGAGCGAACGTATCGTCCGCTGTCTTCATTGCAACAGCATATGTAGATCGATCGCGTTCGCCATTGCTTGGTAGCCCATATCGTTTGGATGCAGGTGGTCTCCGCTATCGTAAGCGGGACGGAGCCGAGTGGGTTGGTCTGGATCGCGAAGAACTGCGTCGAAATCCACCACGGCATCAAACGGGCTGCTCGTACGAATCCAATCGTTGACAGTCTGGCGAGTCGCGTCCTGCTCGGGGCTGCAGTATCCGGGGTAAGTACCTTCACACGGCGTGAGGGTTCCTCCGTACACTCGCAAGCCCTGGCCGTGAGCACGATCCACCAACTCTTCTAGGCCAGCGATGAGTTGCTCCGCGGTGACTTCCTGATCGGGAATCCCAAATGCAGCCGCAAGGCCAATGTCGTTGATCCCTATCTGCACAAAGACCTGCTGGACCCCGATTTGAGAAAGCACGTCACGCTCAAAACGGCTCAAGGCGCTCGGGCCAACGAAATCATGCAGCACGCGATTGCCGCTGATGCCCTGATTCAATATGCCGATCGAACCATAGCGATGGTCTGTACTTGTATTGAGACGCTGGGCAAGATAGTCGGGCCAACGGCTGTTGAGGTCTAGGGTTGAACCCACACCGTCGGTGATTGAGTCGCCAAACGCGACGATCGAGAAAGCGTTCGGGTGAGATAATACGTCGACTCCTGAAAGCCAAAAATACGAAGTTGCTGTGGCTTCACTGGGAAGAGTTGTCTCGCCGCTGTGATCACCGCTCGCGATATACGTGGTCTGTTGCCCGATCTCGTGCCACGTGGAGGGCTGTGTCGCGTATGGGACGAACAGACTGACGGCGAGATTCGACGAGGCGGGGACGTCGAGCAGAACCGGATCGCTCACGGCCACCTCACCCGGCTGAATCACGATCGAGGATTCTCCAGAAAAGGTGAGACTCCGATCGGAACAGTGGACAATCGAAGAGCCTTGGTCTTGGTGGGCCAAATGGGCCGCGCCGATGGTCAGAGGCTCGGAACCCATTTGGTTAGAAAGACGCACTCGCACCCGCATACCGCCTAGGCTGACGTGAACAATCTGACGCAGAGTTTGGTTCTCGAAACTCGAAGGTGGGGGAGCAAAGATAGCCTCACCCGGCATTGGGCTTGTACTCCAAGTTCCTACCCAGTGGTGCCCCGCTGGTCTGCGATGCTCATACGCCGCGACAGGCGACGGGTACAGCATTCCAAGCGTGACCAAAGCCGAAAAGACTCCGCATAGGAAGCTTCGACGCGTTACCTTTATGCACACGTCCGCGCGACCGCTCGACAACAATCTTCGACTCACTGTGACCTCCAACGCTCCAAACCAATAAAACTATCGAGAGCGACATCATGTGGGCTCGGCCACACCACGTCAAGGTGAGGACTTTGGGTTTGTACGTGGCACCCTTGCGGGGCGGCACTGCTACATGGAGACATTGTTAACTCCCGGAAGAGTGAGAACAGATTGATGGCATTGACGTCGCGGGTCAGGCGCCGGGCACTCAGCGTTGGAATCGCCCACTGTTTCGACACGGTCGAGTCGCGCGCTGCGACTTACGTGGGCACAACGAGAGCGCACCGGGCGCGGCAGCGTCGTGGTCGCGCCGCATTAACCAAATCAGATAGAGTCGCTAGAACCGCATGAATTTGCCTACGGCCACGCGTGAAGGGCGTCGCCGCAAGCAGCGCATGGCGTTCAGTTGATTGCGGGACGCAACCGGACGGCAGTGCCACTTCACTGGGACACGGGAACGGGATGACGGGGTGCTGTATGAACACTGTGGCCTCGTGAACACCAGTGTGAGGTGATCCTGAACCGACGTTGCGGAGATTTGCTACAGGGGGCTGAACGCCGTCATGCTGCTGTTGCGTGAACTCAGGGATGCCGCCCCCATTGGTGCTGAATCTTGACATCAACGGTTGCGCTCATGCCCGGAAGCTCCCCATGCATTAGCACTCCCATGCGACACCTTTAGATCGTATTCTCCGCCGTTCTCGTGGTGTCCTTTGCCGTCCTCGGATGGACGGGATGGCGTGTCTATCAGGAAGCACCTCCCATACCGCTGAGAGTCGTCACAACGACAGGTGAGGTTGTCATTGCAGAGGGAGACATTAGCGCGGGGCAGAATGCATGGCAGGCGATGGGGGGGATGGAGCAAGGTTCAATTTGGGGTCACGGCAGTTATGTAGCCCCTGACTGGACTGCGGATTGGTTGCATCGCGAAGCTACTTTCATTTTAGATGAATGGTCCTCACGTGACTACGGACGCAGCTTCTCGCAGCTCGACTCCGAGAATCAGAGTCGTCTGCAACAGCGCCTCCAGAACACGCTGCGACCGAATCGATATGATGCGACGACCGGGACACTCGTGATAGATGAAGCACGCGCGCATGCACCCGCGGCGAACAGTCTGTACTTCGCTAGCGTATTCCGCGACGGCCGCCCTGAGTACGCGATTGCACGCGGCACACTGACGGAGCCGAACCGCTTGCGGCAGCTAGCTCGTTCTGATCCCCTTGCACACGAAATGTAGTAGCGCGATTCATCGAGCCGATGGGGCCTTCGGATCGGCCGCGACAGTGGCTAATCGCGCTACTAACGTCAGAGCTACGGCTTGTATCGACGGACTCGGTCGACGGGTACTCCCGCGATTGACGCGGTTCGACGCGTCGCTCACCTTGGTTAATTGCTGATCGACGGCACGCCGCAGCTCAATCCCATTGCGTCGATCCAACTACCTTCGTTGACGATGAGGTTCAATGCTCGAGCGATCTGGCCACCCGCGCACCCGTCGGAGAACGGATTGCCTCCATTGCCTCCTACTAGTGGCAACGTGGATCCTACGGTCACAGCAACAGCACTGCCTTGCCGGGACAGGGAACCGCAACGGATCGCGACGCTATCCAGGCACGCTCCAGCTCTGCCCTCGAAACCGATCACCACCTGATTGGTGGGACAGTACTGCTTCCAAGAATTCCCGGTTCCACCCCGTAGCGGCGTTTGCGTAGTGGTACCTGTAGAGATGGTGGTGCCATCTGCGCTCAAAACGAGGGTGCCGCACACCCCTTGGATCGAACTGACGAGCGTGACGCCCACTTTACTTATGGTGCCCTGCACGCCCACGAGGACCGCGTTGCCCGGGCAGACGTCAAGGTGCGGTGTGGTCGTGGTGCCGCCGTGAACAGCGGTCTGGTTCATACCCTGAAGTACGAGAGTACTTGTGCCGGAGGCGCCGGCCTGTGTAGTGGTCGCGCCCGAGCTCCCCGCCATTCCCCCCTAGGCGCGCTAGCGCCGCCCGTCGCTCCGCCGATTGCTGCCGTCGCTCCGCCGATTGCAGAGGACGGTCGTGTTGTTCCATAGGGTCGTCCGGCGCTGGCGGTTAGCATGCCCGCGGCATGCGAGCCGTCCCAACCGGGGCTGCCGCTCCGTGCACTGTTCCCTGCGGTCGTCGATTGATCGGTGAACTCGGAAACCTCATAGCCCCAGCGGCATGCTTGGAGCGACGCGAAAGCGACCAGTATCAGGCGGGTGCGCTCGCCCAAGTCTCGAACCCGAAACATGACCACCCCGAAATCTAAACAGGTAGAGCACTCACGCGCAACGAGCGTCGCGCGTGCCGACATCGCTCCACAGGGTGATCGCGTCGCGGTAAATCGAATGCCGATGACACCTGCCGGGTCGTCTTGTGGAGACGAGCCGCGCCGCGTTTAGTGGAACAAAGCTCGCTTCGATGCCGAATCCCAATGTAAGCCGACCAGCGCCAAGCCGTAGTCCGACGTTCGGCGTTTCACTCATAGGGGAAGCTGTTGCCTGACTGGGCGTGCGTTTGACTCTACGGGAGTCCGCTACTCGCAGTAGCCGCGCCGCTCTGACAAAACAAAAGACGCCGAAGGTTGTCTTGCCTCCGACGCTCGATTGGGGAGCTCGATGTGACTGCCTACGCTGCTCGACCTAGGGGATTTGGCCGCTGAGTGCGTCCTTGCCCGCGAACGGCATGCAGCGCGCTCTCGATCCGCGATATGTTCAACTCTGAACCATCGATCCTCACGACTTTCGTACGCGTGACTCGGTAGTTTGGCGTGGACAGCTCGACTGTGTGCATCGGACGCAGCCCAATACCTCTGAGCGCATTGTCGAAGCCCGCAATTGCGGGTTGGTCTTTCGGCGTCAAGACTTCGATCTCGGCTGTGCGATACTCTGCGTCGAGCCGCACGATGATTTTCGCTGTATTCATGTCAATCATGCTGACCGTCGGACGTGACACCCACTCACCAGATTTGTGACATTCAGGTGCAGTGAATTCGCTCGCGGTCTTCGCCCACACGAGCCTCCGACGATTGCCGCCAGTTTCTCCGCGGGCCAGTGCCACAACCAGCGTGTGCATTCGATGGGCGTCTAGGTACTTCGACCGGCCAAACGCGGGTTTGTTTCGGGGCAGGTTGACAACTGACTACGCCCAGATAAGGGACATGGCTTGAACGAAGCGCACGACACGAAGGCATTCATGAGGCTGCTCCAGCAGCTTGCTTATGCCTGTGCGCTCGTAGTTCTGGCACTCGCTCGGGCTCCAATCGGTCAAACGCAAGTCGCGGTCCATTTCTCGGTCGAACGGATTAGCAGCGCGACAATGACCGAAGCGTCTGCCTGCTACAGCGGGCGCGGAAGGCGTTCGCAAGCAACGACGCTCGAACAGCATGACGGCCAGAGTCGCGGGAACGCTGCGGGCGATGACGATTTTGCGGCGGTACGCCCGCTAGATGTCGGGCTCGAAGTCTCGGGGCAACGCTATCGATTATTGCCGCCGATCGAGCGTCGTCTCGACTGCACTAGCCATCGTCCTGTGGCTCTGCAAGCTCCGCGGGCACGAGCCCCCCCGCGCGCACGTAACCGGACCCATCTCACGACGGTCTAGTGAATTCTCGCTGCTCGGGCCGCGCAGGCGTTGTCCGGGTTGCAGTGCTGCATCTCCCTTTGCGCGCACGATTCAGTGCGCTGCATCTCCCTTTGCGCGCACGATTCAGTGCGCAGATCGGTATTTCGAAATGTTGGGTTACATCATTGTTGCGACCATCGGAGTCGCGATCGTCTGCTTTGCCTTCTTGGCGTGGCGCGAGAGCCGCAAGAACTCCGATCAGTAACGGTTACGTCATGCAGCGGACAATGGGAGGCACGCCGCTGCCTCCCATTCCGCGTTGAAGAGCCTATCTTCCATATTCGCGGTCGCGCTCGTTCGGGTTGACGGAGCCGAATTGGTGACGCGATCCACCGAAGGAATGGTCCTCGGGACCAGTCGCTACTCGGCTATCGCGCTACTAGCTACGGCGGCCCGCGACGATTGTCTCCGCCACCATGACTGGTCCGGCGCGGCGTTGCTGTTCTTGCGTCGCGCTGGGGCTATGGCGCTGCGCAGCCATGAAGAGCGTTTAGCTTTCTCGCCCCTGTGTTTGCGCAGCTACAGGGACACAGCGTAATCTGAGATTGAACTGCAGGATCGGTAACGAAGAATCCTCCGTACGCGCTCGCCGAGCAGGCCTGCAAACTGGCTACTCGCGGCAACTCCAGTTCAACGCTTGGAGCGGACTCCCATCGCACGTGGAACGCATCCGTGGCCGC
>JBLNFG010000327.1:0-2669 GCA_050263495.1 Myxococcales bacterium
CTTGAAGTTGTTCGCGGTATCTAGACCGTAGTTTTGCGCGAACCAACCCCACTCATGGGTCGAGGTCTGCATCGGCGCGTCGTGCGGTGATCCGAGCACGACTCCGTACGCATCCGCGAGCGGCGCACTCTGTGGATCATCAATCCAGAGCGACTTGCCCCACTCGGCAGACCAGAGATAGTTAGCGCGCAAGCGTAGCAGCACCTCGTACAGCTTTTCGTAGTACTCGTGGCCCAACGAAGTCGGGTTCGTCTTACCGACGGGCGTGGCAGTCCGCGCGGCGCCCGGTGCTTGCGCGGCGGGTGTGCCTGGAGTAGCTGGGAAGAGATTCTTCGCCCAATTGCCCGTCTGCGGCTCTTCATCGTTGATGAAGAATCCACGGTACTTTACCACCGGGGTTCCAAGGCTGAAGCGACCATGCTTCACATAGAGATTGGTCGCCTGCTTGGCGGGGACGTCGTTCCACCAGTACCACGGTGACACGCCAATGTTCCTCGACATGTCGTACACACCGAAGATGGTGCCGCGTTTGTCACTACCCACAATGACCAGAGCGCGATCCACTCCGGGTGCGGGGTTCTCGACCGGTTGAATGAGATGAGTCTCCCATTTACCTTTGATCGGACTCGGATCGAGCTTGCCCGCCGCAATTAATCCATCCACGAGGGGACTCTTGCCGAGGGTTCCAACAATCACCACGGTCTTTGTGTTGTCCGGGATCTTATCCTGAACCAGAACGGGCTTGATCTTGGTAACACGCTCGATGTCGCTCTGCAGATCGCCGGCTACCCGAACCACCCCTTGGTAGTCCGTCGCGCTCACCACGATTGGGGTGGCGGCGCCGTCCGCGACCAGCGGAATAGCCCAATCCACCTTCTCGTTCGAGATATAGCCACCCGAGACGATGTCGCCGAGGGCAGGGGGAGTCGCGCCGCCAGTACCAGCCATCGCGGTCGAACCCGCTGCTGCGATCGAGCCGCCTAACGCGCTCGAACCACCTACCGCTACGGAGCCGCCATTGGCACTGGTGCCTGCCGAAGCATTCGAGCCCCCCGCCGCACTTGAGCCCCCCGCTCCACTGGTTCCGCCCACTTCATCGTCATCGTCCGAGCACCCTACAAGAGCAGTCGCAAGAAACGGAACAACAAGCAGACTCATCCATCTACACCGCATCGAACGCAACGCGCCCACGCGAGACAAGAGTGACCCATTCAAAGAAGCACACGTCATATCAACTCCCCAATTGTGAGTGTTAAAAGGTGTATCACCACCAATCGTCCCTTGGGCTCCCCCCACGGGGCAATCCGCCCGAGAGACGCGTCAAGCAAACCGCCCGAAGAATGTCTTGGCCGATGGAAAACGTCCAGCTTCTTCTCTTCGCAACATCTGCCTCGCTGTCAGTGCGGCCCAGCCACAGCACGCGTCAAGAACATCAGCGTGCACTGACGAGAGACGCTCATTCCTCGTTGATACTTGCCCCACTGGATCTCCGACCATGTTGTGCAGCTGCGGCCGCCCAATAGCTGCAAGGAGCCGTTAACGTTACACACGGCGCGCAATTACGACTGGGTGTGCAGAAACGAGACTGTGACTTGTCCAGTCGGAATTAGAGCGGCCCCGCTGCGTTCGAACCCGCGTCCCGCAGTGCGAGCCAATGCCGCTTCGATGCAGTTCGCGCTCGCTTCGGCACTGTCTTCAGGCCCTGGGTGCGCATTGAACCGCTTGCTTTTCCAGCTGTACTTGCCCCACTGTAGGCACCCAGCCCACAACCCAACTACACCCATCGCATCCGCCCCGCCACCGACCGCGGCCATTGAGGCTGCCGTGCCGGCGTGAGCGCCTACCCACACGCACATTGGACTTACTTAAGTGGGCGGGGAGCGCTGAAGCCGCACGGATCCAGGATGCGAAATCGGATCGCTACGCCGATTGGGGCTCGTTTTTCAT
The DNA here is from genome assembly GCA_050263495.1 of Myxococcales bacterium. Lineage (GTDB taxonomy): Bacteria > Myxococcota_A > Polyangia > Polyangiales > Polyangiaceae > FEN-1139. The sequence goes on from JBLNFG010000327.1 coordinate 1,948, forward strand.
ACGTACGAAGGACGCCTGACGTCTGCCCTTCAACGTGCAGACGCACCGCACCGCGCGTTCACCAAGTGCTTGTTCGAGAACGACGCCCGGCTGCTTCATTGGTCGTACGCGACGCGGGTCGGATCACAACGAGCTTGCGCAAATTTAATATTGCGAATCGTCAGCTTGGTGCAGTGCTCGTCGAGCTGCACCTTTCTTGTCTGCCTCAAGTGGTTGCACAAATCGTGAACACTAATTGTGCAAAGCAATTGCTCAAGCCGCTCAAGCTCGCTGACGCTTACTTACATCGCGGCCTTGTGTCGGAAAGAAAGCATTACATGCCCGACGTGCCGATTTCACTAGTCCATCGCGACACGCGTTAGCGCCTGCCGTGGGTGGCATGCGCGCTGCAGTTGTTACGCAGCGTATTCGCCACCACCAAGGGAGCTTGCGATGACTACTTCCCGAATCCTTCTTGCTTGCACCAGCTTCGTTGCGGTGATTGGGTGCTCCGCCGAATCGACGGTGAGTCAGGAGGCTGAAGACGTCGCAACCAACGAATCGTCAATCTCTGCTGGCAATGCCACGCTCACCATGACGTCCAACTCGCCCACTGATTATTGCGCCCGGGTGGCTATCACGAACGGCTTAACCGCGGCTACTGCGCGCTGGCAGGTGGTGCTCGACGTCAAAGGCGCCAACATTACTAGTAGCTCGAACGTGAACCTGTCCGGCAACTCTGG
>JBLNFG010000328.1:0-3471 GCA_050263495.1 Myxococcales bacterium
GAGCACGGGGGCATCAATGTGCCGAGCCTTGTGAAGGACCTGCTTCCCGACGGTAAACTGCATGCATTCGTGAACACGCATCCGCATGACGATCACCTTTCCGGGCTCAAGGAGCTCCGCGATGTCGTGACGGTCGAGGGTGTCTGGCACACTGGCTTCGAGCCTGGCTCGAAGAGTGGCGACCAGTACAAGCACCTCAAGTCGCTGGTTGATGACCTAACGAAGAGTGCGTCCGACAACGTCCTCGAGATGGACGGTAGTCGAACATCACAAGCGCTACTTGACGCAGAGGTCCATTTCCTCGCACCAGCGGAGCACGTCAAGGACGACATCAATGGCGAGGACGATGCTGAAAAGCGTTGCGCCCGAATTCACGAGCATTGCGCCGTGCTTCGCGTCGGTAAGGTGGAAGGATCGACGGAATCCTGGATACTCATAACGGGAGATGCCGACCTAGTGGCGTTCCGTGATCACATCACCGAGTACCACAAGGATCGTCTTCCCGCGGTGGTTCTCGACGCATCGCATCATGGATCGCGATCGTTTTTCAAGAAGGCGGAAGAGGGCGAGCCATACCTTGATGCACTGGAAGCGATCGATCCCACGTACGTCGTCATCTCAGCTCCCACCGTGAAAGAGAGCCCGCATGACCATCCACATGATGACGCCGTGAAGCTCTATACGGATCACGTCGGCAAGCCTAATGTCTTTCACACGGGCAAGGACCGCGAGTCGTACTTCATCGACGTCTACGAAGACGGCACCGCTGGGGTCATGCAGTCGGATAATGGCGATCTCGCTGCGACATATGGATTGGACAAGGAAGGCGACGAGAGCGATAGCGGCGGTGGGTCGGGGAAGTCGGCTTCGGGTCCATTCATTAGGCCCTCACGCTCAAGCGATGAATACAAGCCCCGGGAGTATGCTTGAATCTGCCCATCAGTCTCGATGGCGCGATTCGTAACGCGGGTATGCTGACGCCCGCGCAACAGGCGTATCAAGACCTTCTCGCGTCAGGGGAAGTTGATGAAGTCACCGAGCTTGAGCCCGAAGGTGCGCTTGGCGACGTCTCGTTTTTCTGCATGCTCCCGATCCCCTGGCCCAACGCTGAAGGTCTTCCGGATCGTATACGCATGCACGTACACATCCCCGGCAAATTCCCTCGCTCCAACGTCGAATTTCTTCCCCAGGGCGAAATAGTGCGCGGATTCGCCCATCAGAACGGGGTAACGGGTGCCATATGTGTACGGCCTGGTGAATACCCTTCCAGCGCATCCGAAAGACTCATTGTGTACGTGCGGAGCGCGAAGCAATGGCTGTTTGACGCCGCTCACGGAACGCTACTCAAGGCAGGGCAGCACTGGGAGCTGCCGTACTTCTGGGTGGACCGATCGGACAAGCCGCCAAACGTGCTCACGCTTGAAGACGCCGAATCGTTCACGATATGGCAGCAGCATATCTGCAAGAGTGGCGACGTCCAATTCGTCGCGCACTCCCACGATCGAGGCATCGTTCCTTCCCGGTTCTCGATTGGGTCGGAAGAAATCCTTCGACCAACTATCGGCAAGGGATTCGTGGACAACACGCGAAGTTGCCTCGGATCATGGTTCTTGCTGCCGTCCCTCGTCATCGAGAGGCATCGTCCCGCGCGAACATTTAGGGAGTTGGAGGACCAGTGTTCCCAATGCGGGATCGACGTGTGGCCCATCATACGACGTGCCGTCAAGCATCCAGACTATCGCGGCTTTCACTTCGTGCTCGTGGGAGCACCGATTCCGGACAAGGTTGGAGGCAGTCCGACTCGGATACATTGGCAGCCGATCGCGATCCCCGTAGCAAAGGTAGATAGGTTGACTGGCCCGCGTCGGGGCTTTCGACCGAAGCCCGGCGACGCAAACCCCAACACCCTTCAGCGGCGAATCGCTCTGGAGTGGCGCAACGATGCGATTCCGTGGAGTAGCGTTGTTTCCTATCCGCCGGAAAGTGCTGAGAGGAGAGGGAGTCTCGACGAATCTCTGAAAGCCGCCCGGATCTGCATCGTGGGAACTGGCGCCTTGGGCGCTCCACTTGCTGACCATCTGGTACGTGGCTCCGTGCGGGATCTTGCGCTGTTCGACCGCGAACCGCTGGAGCTTGAGAATCTCGTACGTCATCCGCTCGGTCCGCCCGAAGTTGGCTCGGGCAAGGCGGCGGCTCTGGCGCATCGACTGAACGGAATCCATCCCCGTGGGCACGTACGAGGCCGACAGTACGAGTTCCCTCCCAACGCGGTTAGGACCAGGGCCGATGTAGAGGTGCTTGGCGACCTGGCGCGATCGGACGTCATCATCAATTGCACCGCGAACAGAGATGCCTTCCTGTGGTTGAGCGCGTTCGCTCGCGAACATGACATGCTCATGGTCCACGTCTACACGAACGCACATGCGACGATGTTGACCCTGTGTGTCTCTGGGCGTCACGTGGCCTGTGAAAGAGTCGCCGTCCAACTGAACCAGGACATTCGGGACGGAAGGACGCCGTTCACACCAGAGCAGCATAGTCCAGACATCGAAGAACTCTTTCCGGCGATCGGCTGTTGGCATGCGACGTTCCCTGCACTGGGCGGCCACATCGCCACGCTCGTTGCGTCGGCCATTCCCGTCGTTGAGTCGCTTGTGAAGCAAAGAAGGCGCAGTGCGGGAGTCGCTATTGTCCTGCGTCGCAAGGAATTCGATCTTGATCTGGATCAGCCACTCGCCGGGCCATCGAGCTTGGTCGAAATTGCGTGGTCCCAATCCTACCGATGAAGTCATCGATTCACAGCACCTGGCGCTCTTCCTGCGGCAGGTACACCGTTCAGTTGACCGAGGAGTGTGCTGCGGAAATGACGCGCCTCGCCCAGAAACACTACCCGCGCGAGGTTGGGACCGCCCTCGTCGGCTCATATTCGGACGACGGGTTCTGCGCCCAAGTGACAGGTCTTGCGCCGCTCACCGAGGACTCACGGGGTGCGCGAACCCGATTTCAACGAGGTTCACGCGGGCTTCGTGAGTTCTTCGATCGCGTCTTTCGCAAAAGCCGTGGGCTCGTTCACTACGTCGGCGAATGGCATAGTCATCCGGACGGTCCGGCGAAGCCGAGTAATGTCGACATGGCCAGCGTGGTGTCTATCGCTCAAGACCTGGAGGCGCGATGTCCGGAGTGCATTCTGGTCATTGCAGCTACGACTTCCCGAGCAATGACGTTTGGCGTTGTGGTGTGTTCAGTGAACGCTGGGAACGTGCAGCTTCGCCGAGAGCACCCGCCTGCAGAGTGATAGGTCGTCCAACACTGTGGTTCCATCGTGCTCTGCTAGGCATCGACGGGCGACCAGGGCGGCAGATTCCACGGCAGTCTGCTAGGGTGGCACAATCCCGTCGTCAGCCTTTTCCCTGGTCAACCCGCGCGATGATTCCAACGGGTTGTCGGCGCACCCTGCTCTCGGTTATGGGT
>JBLNFG010000329.1:0-5315 GCA_050263495.1 Myxococcales bacterium
ACTGCGCAATCACGGTACGTCGAGCATCCGTTACGGCCGCGGATCGGTTCTGACCGTCGACCTAACGAACCGCTGCAACATGATGTGCGATCCGTGTTTCATGGACGCGAATCAGGTTGGCTACGTGTACGAGCCCGACTGGCCCACCATCAAGCGAATCCTGGACGACTCGTTGTCGATCGAGCCTCGGCGCCAGATGAGCATCCAATTCAGCGGCGGCGAGCCCACGCTGAGCCCACGCTTCCTGGACGCGATCCAATATGCTCGTCAGATTGGCTACTTCTGCGTTCAGTGCGCCTCGAACGGGATTCGATTTGCTCAGGATGCCGCTTTCTGTCGCGCTGCTAAGGAAGCAGGGCTGCGCCTGGTCTACCTCCAATTCGACGGCACCAGCAATCACGCGCATGCGCATCGCAAGGTGGGCAACCTATTCGACGTCAAGCAGCGAGCGATCGAGAATTTGCACGCGGCTGGGATCGACGTGGTGCTGGTTGTCACGGTCGTGCGCGGGGTCAACGATGCCGAGGTTGGCAAGATCGTCGAGTTTGCGATCCAGAACGCGGACAAGATCACGGTGGTCTCTTTCCAGCCAGTCAGCTTCACTGGCCGCGACGAGGACATCTCCGACGAAGAGCGCGCAAGCAAACGCTACACGCTTAGTCACTTGGCGCATGATCTGGAAGACCAAATCGGGTTGCTCCGACCGTTGCGCGACTGGTTTCCACTGAGCGCGATGACTCCCATCAGTGACGTGGTCGATCTGATGAATGAGTCTCGCAGCGAGATGGGTGCGCTGAATTGCGGGTGCCATCCGAATTGTGGAATAGGCACGATCTTGCTGGTCCATAAGCGTACCAAGCAAGTGATCCCGCTCTCGCAAATCTTGGACCTTGACCAACTGTTGGTGGACTTGCAGACGGTCTCCGAGTGGCAAGCGAATCGCAGCCTCAGCGCGTTGGGCCTTGCAGGAGCGGTGATCAGGAACTTCCGTACCGATGCAGCCCCCGCAGACTACCGGCTGCGGGAACTCATTCGCCAAGCCATCAGTCAAATCGGCGTGCGTGGTGGCAAGGTCGGGCAAAGCGAAGGCGACTCCCACGAGTTTCCATGGCGATTTCTGTTTGTGGCCGGGATGTGGTTTCAGGATCTCTGGACGTACGATTTCCGTCGAACCGAGATGTGCGTCATCCCGCAGGGCACTGAAATGGGGGAAATCTCCTTCTGCGCGTACAACACGGGCGTCGGTTGGCGGCAAGTGGTCGAAAAGATTCATCGCACCGCAAGCACCGCTGAGTGGTACAAACAGCACGGTCGGCATGCGGTTTACGCACGCGGTCAGGAGCTACCTCTGCCAGGGCAGACGATCCCGCTGGTTGCCAAGTCGAACCAAGACGGACGCCGTCGGCTAAAACTAGTCGGATAGGGAGCGGGCACTGATCACGACTCCGGCGGGATCGCCTCGACGATCGGCGGGGCCGTCTAGTGGCGGCCGTTGCATGCACCCGAACGCGCTCTGACGTGCGCGCGGGATGAGCCTTGAAAGCATCGCGGACAAGGGACCACCCGGTTGGTGTCCGACGTTGGTGACGGAATGGCCGTGAGCTGCCAACGCGGTGGCAATATCGTCGACCACACGGACGTGGACTGCCCGGTAGGGGCCGGGTGCATCAAACGACGCGTTGTGATCCAAATCGACGCTTATTAGCCCTCCGCTGCTCTCGAATACGTGACCCAAGTAGCGCCAAGTCTCTCGGTAACGTGTACGCATCGCGAGGCTCGTCGCATCGATTCGTCCGAGCGGCAGCGTTCGTTCGATTCGGGTCATCGCATCGAGCAAACGTTGCGCGAATTCGAGCGCACTGGCGTCTGTGCCCTCGAATAGAACGCATCGCGGGCTCAAGCAGCCGCGTTGATCGAAGACGGCAATGTCGAGCGCCATCGCGTCGAAGTCTTGGTGGTTCAGTAACGCCGAACGCTCAAGCGCGAAGATGCCGTAACCTTCGCCGTGGGCGTGTAGTACCGAACCAGGTGCGAGCTGACGTCGAAGTTCAGTCAGCGTCGTATCGCTTCCGTATGCCCAAAGGTGTTCGCCGCCGCGTACGTCGATGTTGTCAACCAACTCGAAGCTTCCCGGCGCAGCCATTTGCAGGAGCCTCGCGGTCAATGCTTCTCGTCGTGATGCACGCACTCTGACTTGGCTTGAGCTAGCTAACGCGATGGCAATGGCGCGCACAGCTGCAACGAACACGTTCGCGCTCAGCACCACATGGGCCAAGGGAGAAACCACCGTGTTCGTGACGAGGTCCCGAATCTCGCTGTCGCTTGCATTGCATTCGAAAGCGTTCTCGAGTGCCCACGCGACGTTCTGATCGGACAGTCCCGTTACGTCTGGCAGCTCTCGTCGCGCCAGTTGCCCAAGCGGATGAGTGCGGGTAGCAATTGGCTTCAGACAATCGAGCCAGTGTCGAACTCGAGCCATGCGCTCTTGAATCGATTCAAGCATTGGGTTTTGCACGGCGCGGATACGAGTGGCGTCCCATGAAACCTGTTTTGCCCCTCGACGCCTCCGTCGTCTTCCTCGAAATTCCCGCTGTCACGTGGTCGTGCTCTCTCCTTGAGTCGAGGTGTTCGCGCGGTTTATGGATCGATTCCAGAGATCGTCCGATGGGCTGAGAGCCCGGCTTCTGGGCTCATGCAGGCCGAGCAGGAGGTACCGCAATTGGCATTTATCTCGATGGTTCGTGGTCAGTATTGCTGACGGCCTCAAGGCCAGAGGGCGAGGTTGTAGGTGTGCTGGTACGAGTTTTTCTGGCCTTGGCGCTTAGTTGCAGAATGCTGTACAAATGATGAGACGCTGGATGCCCGTGCGAACGCTTGACGCTAAAATGGGCAGTCCGGTACGGTGAAATCTCGAGAGCACGTTGAGCGACTTCGACGAAAAAACCAGGGTCACTCAGGTAGTTCAGAAACCCGCTGAGGAAGGTACGGGTAATGACTGTCTCGTCGTGATTTATTCACCCGAGCCAGGACTCTTGGGGAAGCGGTTCGTTCTCGACCGAGCCATCCTGCGGGTGGGCCGAGGGGCAGACAACACCGTGGTGCTCGAAGGTGACAGCGTGTCGCGCCGACATGCGCGTTTCGAGAAGCGTGGCAACCGCTGGCACGTGGTCGATCTCAACTCGACCAACGGCACGTACCTGAATGAACAGCTGGTAGTCGGCGAGCAGATGCTGAACAACAGCGATCGCATCAAGATCGGACCCGCGATCCTGAAGTTCCTCTCGGGTGCCGATGCGGAGGCTAAGTACCACGAAGAGATCTACCGCATGACCATCGTGGACGGGCTCACGCAGATTCACAACAAGCGATACCTGTTCGAAGTGATGGATCGCGAGTGCACTCGTGCGCGCCGTCATGATCGGCCGCTGAGCGTCGTGATGTTCGACATCGATCATTTCAAGAAGATCAATGATCAGTTTGGACACCTGGCTGGCGACTATGCGCTGCGGGAGCTCGCGCGGCTGTGCCAGGACCGCATCCGACGAGACGAAACCTTCGCCCGTTACGGGGGTGAGGAGTTCACCGTCGTGTTACCGGAAACGCCCCTGGAAGGTGCCTTGGCTCTGGCGGAAGATCTGCGGTCGCGTACCGAGCAGCACGAATTCGTGTTTCAGAACGAACGCATTCCCATCACCATCAGCTTGGGGTGTGCGCAGTTGACGGAACACGACAAGACCGCTACCGATCTGATTCAACGTGCGGACGAGAAGCTGTACGACGCAAAGCACAACGGCAGGAACCGGGTCGCTCCTTGATTCGGCCATAGGTGCTAGCGGCCAAGCTTCGCCGCGTTCACCAGTTCGAATTAGCATGCCTGATCTCGTTCAAGACCGTCTTCTAGACGGCAATCAAGCGCCAGAAATACTGTTACCACCGCCAGGTCCGAAATCTCGCGAGTACCTAGCTCAAGGCTTGCGGACCTCCGCGCCGATGGGGCCGCCTCGCTCGTCCCAGAACGGGATTGTGTATGGGCAAGCTCGCGGGGTAAACGTGCTTGACCTCGATGGAAATCGCTTCGTCGATCTCGCGGCTGGCTTCGGCGCGATGCTGCTCGGCCACTCGCATCCACGCATTTGCGCGGCACTTCAGCACCAAGCGAGCACGTTGCTCCAAGCCCTAGGAGACGTTTATCCGTCCGCCGTGCGGCTCGATCTGGAGCAACTGCTACTCGATTGTTGTGGGATAGCGGACGGATCGGTCCTGCTCGGTCTGTCGGGGTCAGACGCCGTGACCGCCGCACTGAAGACAGCGCTTCTTGCCACCGGAAAGCCGGCAGTTATCGCATTCACTGGCGGGTATCACGGCCTAGGCCATGCGCCGCTTTCGTTGTGTGGTCTGCGCGAGAGCTACCGAGTACCGTTTGCTGCCCAACTGAACGCGCATGTGACGTTCGTTCCCTATCCAACGGACAGTGTCGTCGCGGAACGTTGCCTCGAGTTGGTCGCCTCGCGGCTCGCGCACGGTGACGTGGGGGCGATCGTTGTCGAGCCGATCCTTGGTCGTGGAGGCTGTTGCATCCCACCCGATGGGGCGCTCTCGGAGTTGTCGAGCCTGGCACACCGAACTGGCGCCCTCGTTATCGCGGACGAGATCTGGACGGGGCTAGGGCGAGCCGGGCATTGGCTCGTGTCGCACGAGCTAGGCCTTTTACCGGATCTGATCTGCGTGGGCAAGGGCTTAGGGGGGGGGCTCCCGGTGAGCGCGTGCCTCGGCAGACGCGAGGTCATGCGCGCTTGGTCTCGGGAGCCTGAAGTGGTGCACACCGCGACCTTTGCGGGTGCCGCCCTCGGGGCGCGCACAGCGCTTACCACGCTCGAGATCCTGCGGGAGCCTGGCTTCATGCAGGCACGGCGTTTGGCTGGGGAGCGTTGGCTCAAGGCGATTGCTCGGGCCTGCGCGGCCCTACCCAGCGTCGCAAGTGTACGCGGCAAGGGATTCATGATCGGTATTGATCTCGGGTCGAGACCGGGGCTCGCTGTGACGGTCATGCGCCGCATGCTTGAACGCGGTTATATCGTCTCGACCGGAGGCGGGGCTCGCGACGTCATCATACTGACGCCAGCCATTACCATCGACGACAGCCAAATTGACCCGTTCGTGGCAGTGCTCTCGGAAGTGCTAGAAACAATTGGGTAACGGCGCGAAAGGTTCATGCCATGGCGGATTGGCTTCAACAATCGAACGCTCTCCACGAGCAAGTGCAAGCGCTCATTCGAGCGGGAAGTTGCCGCGACGGCCAGTTCGAGCAATTGGCG
>JBLNFG010000330.1:0-2944 GCA_050263495.1 Myxococcales bacterium
GTGGGACTTCGGCAATCAATCTGCACTGTTCCTTCTCGCGTTGGAATCTGGGGATTTGAATCCAACGTCGCTCTGGAACGGGCACGCGCCAAGGCGATAGAATCGAGCTTCACATCCTGAACGCCAAGTGGCGCAATCGCACGAATCCGTAGGCCGTCGAAGTGCCTCCGCTCAGGATTCAGTGTTTCCCACGGTAGTGTGACCTCGGTCCAGCCGTCCTTATCCACAACTGTGTGGCCACGCATTAGCAGCACCGGCGCCAAGGAAATCATGTCCGACGTGAGCTTGACCTCGATCGCGTCGAGGATCGGGTGCGTCGTCTTGAGGCGCAGCACCAACGCATCGAAATCGCCCGTTTGCGTTGGGTGGCGCAGACTCCATGACCCATAATTGGACAGATCCAGGTCCGCCTGGCCAGCGCCCGACACCTTCGTTGGCCCGCGCTCTTGCCAATCATTCTTGAAGCCGCTGGAATAGATCTCCTGAGCGGTTTGGTACTTTTCCTCCGAGTTCCGGGCTTTGCCCTCGGCGGCAAAACGAGCTGGGCTCCGGTGAGTCAGCGAAGCTAAGCCGCGATGAAACGCCGACGAACCGCGCACCGCGATAGCCAAGGCGGCAACTCCGACGAGCAGAGACCCAGCAAGCAGCAACCGCTTATAAGACACGGCAATGCATTCACCCCGCGCCCACCTATCGTCAAGCGAGCCGAGGGGGCCGACCGTCACAAGCCCAATCAATCGTGCGCTAACAACGGTGATGCTTGGTACCGTAGGTGGCTACAAGCCCCATTGAAGACGTAAGGGGTCACCCTCCGCAATCCTTTTGTCTGTTCGTCGCGAGTCACTTCGCGGCCCGCGTCGAAGGGCGGAATTGGGGACGCCATCCCGCAGCAACCGTTCGTCAGGCGAACCGCAACCAGACGCTCTGCACACACTTCGGCGAGTACCATCCGCTCCCATGCAGCACAAAAAGCCGCGAGCCGATGATGCGTGGCGCATGCATGCCATACATCACCGGCTCATTGACAGACCGAAACAAGCAAGCGGTCCGGTCATGTCGCGACGCATTGCTAGTCGAGGAAACTCTTCTTCAGCGCTTGCATCAAAGGATTGCGCTGCCCAGCTGCGCGGTTCGGCATGTAGCCTTGACTAATCGTCCAGACGATGATGCCGCCATAACCGCCCTGTTTCGCGAACGTGCCCTTCGCAGCAAGAGATTCCTCGTCGTCATAAGAAACGTACTTGCAGCCGCGACGATCCGCGCTTGAGAGCGCTAGGTATGGGACCTGTGCCTGAGCGTCCCAATGCCGTGCTGAGCTCGGATAGGCAGTAGTTCCACCCAACAACTCCGATACCGGAAAGTCGTTGTCCCCGCCCATGATAGAAACGCCCTCCGTCGACTGATTCGGAGCCGTCACACCACTCGTGTAACAAATCGCGTAGAAAGCAACGCCCATTCCGAGCTTGGATTTCGGCACACCCGCATCCGTGAATCGCTTGAGCGAGTCTTCAATTGTCACTGGTGTAGTTGCCTTCTGACCACACAGAGGGCTGTTGTGCCACGACAGCCAACCACCACCAGCCATCGCGGTAGCCGGGAAATACGACATCAAGTTGTATTGATCGAGATAATCAACCAACTGTTTCGTCGCGGGATCCACCGTCTGATAGTTCGGGTTCACCGTGAATCCGGGAACGGTGAGAATTGCGTTCGGCATTTTCGCGCGCAGAGCCTTCGCGAGCGAGACGAACTGCGGCATGTCCACGGAATCTTCCCAATCGAGGTCAAGCCCGTCGTACCCGAGATCAGTGACGGCCTTCACCAGATTGGAGACGAAAACGTCCAACCGATTCTTGACGGCACTCGCAATCGCCGCACCGTTTCCGGCACCACCTACCATCAGTAGCGCTCGCTTGCCCGCGGCATGCGCTCGCTTGGCCACGTCCCGAGCAAGTGTTCCACCAGCGTTCGCGTCACCTACGTAGAACGAAAGGTCGACGCTACCATCTGCCTTCACAAGCGCTGCCCCCATCACGAGGTGAGATAGGCCCGAGAAGTCGATTTCGCTCGGTGGGTGTTTGCTCGACTGATATCCCACATAATAGCCAGTGACCCAGTGAGCGGGTGGTGGCTGTCGACTGGACGCGCTTGTCGGAGTCACCCCTCCAAGCCCAAGCGGAGTTGCCTCTTCTGCCCCGCTAACAGGGGCAGCCGTAGTCCCGCCGCTGCCAATTGAGCCAGCAGCACTATCGACGGGCTTGGCAGTAGTACTGCTCGCTAGAGTCGAAGCCAATAGGCCAATTCCGCCACTGCCCATGCTAACGCTCGGCGAACCTCCAGCTGCCGCTGCGCCACGCTCGATTGAACCGTCAGCTTCCGAGCTATTCTGGATTGCGCCGCCAGTGGCCGAGCTGCGTTGGGATGCTCCACCCGCTGCCGCGGTCGATTGGTTTGCGCCGCTCGAAGACACACTGCTTACCACGACAGCAGTCGTGCCAGATGTCACTTGGTTGCCGGATGATACACCGCCCGCGGCGCTTGATTGCGGCGGCAATGTCCGCACGCTTGCGACAGAACTCGCACTCGTAACTCTGGCACTGCCGCCAGCACCGCTTTCGTCCACTTCACCCACGTTGTCGGGATCGGCGGCTAACGGATTCGTGGAGGCCTCCTTCAGGGAGCACGCGAACGAACTTAACGTAACGGAGGCAACCAGAAGCCACTTGGATTCGAGATTGAGCATGGAACCTACCTTGGAAAGGAGGGTGACCCTGGACAAAAGGCACGCGTTTCTGCCTAGTTTCCGATAGTTCCAGGGCATCACTCTGTTATTCGGGTTCAAAACGTGAACACACTGCAGCACCGTAGACCCATCCTAAACACTCGGTCGCACTCGATGCTTTCGCGTACTCGTTCAACGCGGACCGTTCTCGCTCGCGTTGGT
>JBLNFG010000331.1:0-5144 GCA_050263495.1 Myxococcales bacterium
CGCTAGCTCCTCTAGACGACGCAGCATGCGGGCGTTCGAGAGTGACACGGCCAAGTGGCTAGCAAGCACTTCAAGGATCGTTCGCACGTCTCCCGCGAAGGCGCTCTTGCGTCGCGAACCAAGGACGAGCGTGCCGAGCGCGCGCTCGTGTACCAACAGCGGGAGAACGAGAATCGAGGGCAACGCCGGCACTTCGATGCCTTTGGCGAATACCAGTTGACGGATCGGGTCGTAGTCGCCGCGATAGGGCAACGGGTGATGGTTGGCAACCGCCATCGCGACGAGGCCCGGGTTATGGCCAAAGGATCGCCCAACCAGCACCTCTGTCCCCTCACCACTGGCAGCGCAAATCTCGTGCATCGCCGTTTGGTGATCGAACAACGTGACGATGGCGAAGTCGAACGAAGCGAACTCGCGAGCGCTGTTTACCGCGGCTTCGATCACGTCAGCCTCGGTACTGCATGCGGATAGCTTGTCAACAGCGCGGTAGAGTTTACCTTGCTCGAGCTTGGCGCGTTCGAGTTGGACGAACACGCGTTCATTCTCGACGCTGCGCAGAATGAAACGCGCGGTTGAGGTGAGGAGTTCTTCCTCCGCAGCCGTGAAGGGCCTGCGCTCCGGACGTTCCGCCAGCAGAACGCCGCGCGGGTGTGCGTGATCCATGATCGGAACGGCACATACCGCTGCAGACAGCTCCTCTCCACCACGGTACGGTAGCTGTCGGCCCAACCTTGGGCCCGCGATGCTCACGGGCTTCGATTGCGACAGAGCGGCGCCGATGATGCCGTCACGCGACGCGAACGGCCCCACGCAAATCGCCTCCTCTGGGCCGGCGAGTTCCTGAAGCATGACCTTCTGACCCGTCGCATCGAGCCAAAATAGTCCCGCCAAGCGCAATTCGAGGGTGCGTTTCAGGAGGTCGAGCGTAAAAGCAGAAGAAGAGCGAATCTCCTCAACGCAAGAGTGAACGACTCTTTCGTCCTCACTACGCGGGGCGAGTCGCGCATCCGCGGCCCCGCTCGGGGCGACGAGTAATCGGTAGGATCGCGCTGCCTCCTTGATACGATCGATTTCCGAGTCGATGCGAATTCGACTGAGGCGTCGCACGCGCGCGATTTCCGCGCGAAAAACCACGAGGTTCAAGCTCGAGAACAGCACTGCCAATACGGCATGCGAGAACCAGCGCGAGAGCTGAAGCGGTTGATGAGTGGCCCACTCTAGGCCTAATTCGAGTGCTAACGCGTAGGCGACCACGCCGAACGCTACCCAAGGTCGAGTGAATGCGGCGGTGAGCATCAGCACGAGATAGACGACCCCATGCATGCGGCTGTCGAGCGTCATTCCTGCTGCAATCAGGCTCGCGTAGGCCGCAAATACGAGATGCGTAAACAGCTCCAGATCGAGGCGCGTGGTTCCATCTGGATGCGCCAAGCGAAAGCGCTGCACAACCCGCAGCAGCAGTGAACTCGCGAAGACGACCAGGGCCGCCAGATCCCAGAATGGCGAGAAGGGTTCGCGCATACGCACCACCAGGTACGCAGCGAACGCAACGCTCAGGCCCGTCCCCGCCGCACGACCAAGGGCCTGCTGCAATGTGAGCGCCAGCCGAACCAGAGGATCCATCGAGCTCACTCGGCTAGCAGAGTCCGCATCAAACGGACCAGTTTCTCGCAGTCGGCCGCGTCGACTCCCTCCCTGATGTGCGCTGGCCGCAAGGGTTCCCGCGTGTTTTCCTGGGCGGCCTTCGGATCGGGCAAAACTCCGACTCTACGTACGGCGACGGGAAACGCGGCGCGCCTCCTTCGCTCCTTGGTGGCCGCGCACCTGGCGAGACTCTGACGCGCCGATGGCATGGCTCGAGGCGGCGCAGTCCCCGACCAAGGACGCTCATTCGCGCCCGTGGCCATGCATCCACATTTCCGAGGGCTGGTCGTTCTGCGATGATGCGAGCAATGCGTCTCGGATTGCGCCCTCAGATCCTACTGATGGTCATGGTGCTGTTGGGGTTAGCGCTGGTCCCTTTGTATTGGACGGCTACCACCATTTCGCGCTTGTCCGTGGGCCACGCCGAAGAAAGTGCCGCATTGAACCTGAGTCGGTCCGTAGCGCGCTCACTTGCCGATGGGCGACTTCAACAAGACTTGGGTCATCCGATTGTCGGTAGCACCGTGACGCATAGCGACGGAGCGCAAACGAGCCTTGGGCAGAGCACACCCGCAGGCGTTCGCAGCATTGCGGCTGGCGAGGGCGTACGTGTTCGTTCCAGCTCTGGCCAATCCATTTGGTCTTGGGCTCGCGGCAACGCCGGTATGGCGTACGTTGGGGTCGACATCGAACCAGCACTGCCGCACGCGCATTCGCTGTTCGGACTCTTGGCACTGTACATCGGATTGCTCGGCATTGGCCTGCTCTTGGCCATTCATTTGGCGGTTACCTTCGTCGTCGTGCGGCCCCTGGATGCGCTCGGCCGTGCTGCGCGACGGGTAGCGTTCGGCGCGCGGGAGCTCGTAATCCCGAAGCTACCAGCGCAAGAGCTCGTCTCGCTTGGCGATAGCCTGCGTACCATGACCGAGAAGCTGCTCGCAGATGAGCGCGAATTGCGTAACCGCATCGAGCAGATTGACCTCGCGAATCAACGGCTCAAGCAGGCCCAAGAGCGACTGATCCGGTCCGAGCGACTCGCTTCCGTGGGCAAGCTCGCGGCGGGGCTCGCGCACGAGGTGGGTAACCCGATTGCCGCCATGATCGGGCTCGAAGAATTGCTGCTCGCGGGCGGACTCAGCGCAGAAGAACAAACAGACTTTCTGCGTCGCATCCGCAGTGAAACGGAGCGGGTGCATCGTGTGCTACGCGACCTGCTCGACTTTGCGCGGCCGGCGCGAGACCTGAACCAAGAAGTCGAGCCACCCGGGGACGTTGCCGTCAGTATCTCCGAGACCCTCAGCTTGATTCGACCGCAAAAGGCATTCAAAGAGATCACCATCGAGACGGCAATTGCGCCCGATCTCTCGCTAGTTCGGCTTTCCAGACCAAAGCTGATCCAAGTATTGCTCAACCTGTTGCTCAATGCGGCAGATGCAACGGTCGGCACGCATACGCACACCCGAGCCACAACAGGCCTCCCCGTCCGAATTCGGCTCTGTGCCGACCCGTCCGCGTTCGGTGTCACGATCAGCGTTGCGGATAACGGCCCCGGCGTACCCCCCGAGGTAAGGGAACACTTGGTCGAACCCTTCGTGACGACCAAAGAAGTCGGCAAGGGGACTGGGCTCGGCTTAGCCGTATGTCGAGGATTGGTCGAATCGATTGGTGGAAGCATCCAGCTCGACGCGGCGTACCGAGACGGAGCACGCTTCGTTCTCGAGCTACCGCGGGCTTGAGACTACGACTGTTGCTGCGACTACGACTACTGCAACAGTCGCGGTCGCAGCATCAGGTGGCGGAGTTGCGCAGGGCTCGGTCTAGTTCGTATTCCAGGTCGGCAGGATCCTCGAGCCCTACCGAAAGGCGAATGAAGTCGTCGCCGATCCCGGCGGCTTCGCGCTCTGCCTTGGTGAGGTTACGGTGGGTGGTGCTTGCGGGGTGAATCACCAAGGTTTTCGTGTCGCCGATGTTCGTGGTGTGGCACAGCAATTTGACCTGATCGATGAAGCGTTTGCCTGCTTCATAACCGCCTTTGATGCCAAAGCCGATCATCCCCCCGAAGTGCGTGCGCAGGTAACGCTTGGCGAGTTCGTGTGCCGGATGATTAGGCAGGCCCGGGTAGCAGACCCAACTCACGAGTGGGTGTTCTGCCAAGAAGCGTGC
This sequence comes from Myxococcales bacterium, assembly GCA_050263495.1. Classification (GTDB taxonomy): domain Bacteria; phylum Myxococcota_A; class Polyangia; order Polyangiales; family Polyangiaceae; genus FEN-1139. The sequence continues at coordinate 3,808 of JBLNFG010000331.1, forward strand.
GAGCGTAAGCGCACTTTCACAGTGTCGAGCCATTCGTACGTGCAAGCTCTCCATGCCCCGTATCAAGAGGAATGCCGAAAACGGGGACATGCAAGCGCCCATGTTCATGAGGACTTTTGAACGTAAGCGCGCCGTGAAAGCGAGCGGTCCGAACTCTTCGACGAAACTTCGTCCGCTTGGCGCAGACTCGTGCATCAAGGGATAACGTTCCTTTGGCCAGGCAAATCGACCGATATCGATGACCATTCCCCCAAGGATGCTGCCGTGGCCGTCCAAGTACTTGGTACACGAATGCAACACCAAATCAGCTCCATATTCTGAAGGATTAGTGAGGTAGGGCGTGCCAAGCGTGTTATCGACAACATAAGGAATTGCGTGACTAGCTGCCACGGCGCGGAGCGCGTCGTGATCGGGCACTAACAAGCGCGGGTTGGCGAGATTCTCGACGATAATCATTCGCGTCTTGTTCGACACCAATTGCCGAAGCTCGTTGCCGTCGAGGGGATTGAAGAAGCGAGTCGTGATGCCGAGCGTCGATAGGGTGTCCCGTAGCAAGCCGATGGATCCGCCGTACAGGCAAGAGGCCGCAAGGATTTCGTCGCCGGGCTTGAGCACATTCAGAATGAGGCCCGACATGGCCGCCATTCCGGACGCAAATGCCACCGCGGCAACTCCGCCTTCCAACTGGAAGAGACGCTTCTCGGCCTCATCGACAGTGGGGTTGCCTAGCCGCGAATAGATAAACCCAGATTGCTCCAATCCAAAGAGCCCCGCCGCATGATCAGCGCTGTCGTAGGTGAACCCAGCCGTTTGATAAATCGGCACCGCGCGCGATCGGCAATGCTGCTGCGGATCGAAGTCGCCGTGTACAAGTTCCGTATCGCGAGAATAGCGCCTAGTCATGCGGCGCGAAGGGTACTCCCCCCAACGCAGTTGGCAATCCCTGTCGAAATGACCACAGCCGTGGCGCGTCGAGTTGCGCCACCCAGCTTGCCCCAGGGGTTGGAACGTCTCCTGCAGGCCGTCACTCGATGGTACCGAACAAGTCGTCCAATACCTTTTGTTGCGGTGCTCATGAGGGGGTCCTCCTTGGCGAGGCGGTTGAACTCGGAACACCCTCTTGCCGCGATCTCCAACCGTACGCGAGGTTTAGGGTACGCAACCCACCTCCCAGTTCGTCGCAATAATGCTGTAGTCACCCAGATCGATCCAGCCGTCTCCATTGAAGTCGGCGACAGCGTCGCCCCCTTCCCCCACCCGATAACCGTAACTTGCGGCAAAGATGTCCCAATCCTGCGTGTCCACGCAGCCATCTTTGGTGATGTCACCGCGGATTG
>JBLNFG010000332.1:0-2913 GCA_050263495.1 Myxococcales bacterium
CCCGCCCCCGCCGCGAACCACCGGAACCGAGTTGAGGCTCATGGATCCATAGGCCCAATCCTCACCGCTCCAAGCGCCATACTGGATCGCTCCGGTCGCAAAGGATCCAGAGACCCAACGCACCCGAGCCCTTAGGATCTTGTGAGAGAGATCCACATACGGCAAGCGACGGATGACGTACGCGTACTGATGCGTGGTCGTAAAGGGCAGTGTTAGGCGCAGTGACGGGGCCGTAGGACTACCACTCTCGTAATCCAGATCCATCCAAGGAGGCGATTGCCCCTCTGGCACCTGCGCTACGATATTCGTGAACGGGTAGTCGGGATCCGGATTCGTCCACCAATCGAATTCGAACCCGTCGTAAGTCGAATCGAAATTGTAGGCGAACGAACCCAGGATCCGAATCTGGGATGACGCTGTTGCGCACTTGAAGCCCCATTCGTGACAAACCGTGTAACGGACCTCGAACGGCTGGCTCGAGTAATAGTTCTCGTAGACGGTGACGCGCGGTTCCCTGATAGCGGTTTCGCCTGGGGCGATCACGATGCTGCCACTGGGCTCGCTCGTCCCCATATTCCACCAGTTATCAAACCAGAAGTTGAAGAGGCTATTGGGACACAGCAGCGGATCGTTCGGGTTCATGATCGTCAAGGTGAAGGGAACCTCAGTCCAGAACGTGGTGGGCGCTGACACCGCTGGGCTGAGAGTCACCACTGCCGGGAGACAGGGAGACGGTGCGAGAGTGAATTCGGCGGTCGTCCAGGCGGAGTAGCTGCCACCGAAGTCGGACCAGGTATCGGCGTTCCAAGTGACAGAATAGGTTCCGAGCATCTCGCTATCCCCGCCGCTAATGTTCGAGATCCTCGTGTACGTGTCACCAGGCCCGAGCTCAACTCCTTCGCACAGCTCCGCGTGATCGCTCGTCAGCATCCAACCAGTAGACTCGCACAGGGTGAAAATGTCCACCGAGCAGGAACCCTGTCTGTTCATGTTCTTCAGGGTCGCCACGAAGGTGACGGGCACCCTGGGCTGCATGGGTGGCGTTGTCGTCGGACTGACCGTGATTTCAGGGGGACGTCGGAGGCACCCCAGTTCCTTGATGATGCGCTCCGTAGTTGCGAGGTTGCTCAACCAGACTTCTTCGAACATGCCCTTGAACAATCGATTCTTTGCGTCATTGCCCATGAAGATGGGTCCAGCGCCAACCGCAATACGTCCCTCTGCCTTCCTGCTGGCAACCACCGAACCATCGAGGAACAACCGAATCATGTCGCCATCGTGCGTAGCAGCTACGTGCGTTTCGACTCCGGCTTGTATCGCGGCGGACACGCCGTGAGGCCTCCCATCCGACGTTCGGACCACGAAATGGATCCTCCCCTTGTCGATAACCAGCGCAATGGCACTCGATTCGTCGAGACGCTTGCGCGCGAGGGTATGGGTACCAGTTACCTCGTCAGCCTTGACCCACATCGCGATGGTAAATCCTTGAGCAAAGTCATAATCTGGCTGATCCAGGGAGTAGATCACGTCGTCAGGAACGGCGAGTCGGATGCCTTGGCTGCGCATCCCCTCGACACATCTCGCGGATACTGCTCGGAACGCGGGATGCGGTCCGGAATAGTAGTAGTAATTGTAATAGTAGTTGGGTGCCGAATCGGCGAGTGCGGAAGATTGAGCATTGCAGTCGTCAAAGCGCCACAGGGCGAGCGGCACCTCCGAACAGTCCCTCCAGTCACACCAACGGGAAGGTTCAGGATTTGGTGGGTTGCTGCTCGCACCACCCGTGTCCCAGCTCGTGGAACCGCCAAAGGCGGCCCCTGCTGTGTCGAGAGGTTCGGTCGCATTGACCGAACCTCCCCCTGCCCAGGTTTCGTCGAATGCAGCGTCGCGTTTGCGGCTCACCGACTTCATTGACTTGGGGACAGACGCGGGCTCCTTTCCGTGATCAGCGAGCAGAGTTTCCCAGTAGTGACTTGCGTCTTCGTCATCGTACTTGCTCGGCTCCTCGGATTCACAGCCCGAAGCGCCACCGAAAAGAACTGCTCCAGTGAGCGGAACAATACACTTCCATGTTGTGTGCATGGTTTCCTCCATGAGCCATCTGGCTCACTGCGAAGGCAGCCGTCGACAAACACGGTACGGCACGCAGGTCGCTGAACCGTTGGGGATCTCCCTATCGTTTCCCGTGCTTACCGGCAGCAGCTGGTTTCGAGACTCTAAAACGCAGATCCTTAACGGAGCGCATCGCATCACGCCTCTGGGCTCACGCCATTCCCTCCGCGACGTGAACCACACAGCAGCTCGTTATCAACTACGAATCATGGCGCGTTCGAGATTTGAAGCAAGAACAATGTCGGACAATCTCGCTGTTCGCCATGTACGAGATAGCTAGACTGATCGGCGTAACGTGAAAACACATCGTTAGCGGTCGAGCTTCTGCAAAAACGATGATTCCGACAAATCTGTCAACTCGCTCTGGAACGCCAATCCGTCCATTCGGGCGCAGCTTTGGCGCCGTCACATCTCGGTGCTCGCTAGACGGTACGCCGCAGCGTCGTTTGGCCGTCACAATCCCGACGCTCGCTAGACCGTACGCACACCGAGCTGCGCGCGTATCACTTCGGTCGTCTCCGAAGCCCGAAATGTCGCTTGCTCGGCGCCGTCGAGAGCGCGTGAAAAGTCATGCTTTTTTTGCGACGCTCCGAGTTCTCGAGTTATCTGCCGCTCGATACACGAATGGATTGGGCGGCAACGCAGTTGTACGTTGGACGACTATTCCAGCTGTCCGCGGTCAACGCCACACGTTTGACCTTTTGCGAAGGCGAAGCGCTCGGAGAATTGGTTCAATCGAAGGGCTATCGACACATCTCGGTTCGGATCCATCACTATAGTCGGCCCAAGCACTTGGATTTT
>JBLNFG010000333.1:0-2979 GCA_050263495.1 Myxococcales bacterium
CTTCCTGTGCCATTTCCTCTGCTCCGCGAAACAATCGCGCCATTATTTCCCGCTAGGAATTGAGGGGCTCTCTCAGGGCTCCACCCAAACCCCAATTCGCTCCGCGAATTGCTGGCACCCCCCATCTCAATAGATGCGGGATACTAGGTCGCGCTGGCTAAAAGTGATGGGTGTGAACCACACGCGGGCTCGGAGCAGATCCCTAATTGACGATGTCACGGTTTGATTTCCGCAAGGAAAGGCCGAAGCAGGCGGATCCGACGAGTCCTCCGAGCTGCAAAGGTCCACACGGCAAAGCTTTCCAGGGAGGGCCACAGTGACCGGCTCACGGTCGTGCCAGGTGGTCGATCGCGACGTGACACGCGACTGCGTGCATCACGTACGCTTCGCGAACCGCCTAAGCCAACCGTCGTGCTCTCTTCACTCGAAGTCGTGTTGGGCTCGGAAACGGGAACGACGCTCGATTGTCCGGCGAATTGCGGCCCGTCGCCAACCGATCCGGCGTTGTCTCTGAGGTTCCCGCGGGTGGCACGCCGGCTGCAACTAGCGTCGACATTGCGGCGCTCAGTATTCGAGGGTCCGCCGGATCACCCATCCGGCGACCTCAAACGCCGCACCCGAAAGGTATTTCGCCATGAACATCCTAGCTATGACTCGCAGCTCCTCCGTTGATCGTAAGGTATGTGACAAGAGCGTTTCGGAGCTGATCCCAAGCTCAAGCTCTGAGGCAATGGCGACTAGCTCGCTTCGGTCCAAGCCGCGGAGCGCTTTGTCGCTGATGCGCGATACGCGGGGCGCCAACCTGGTTGAGTACATCATCGTGGTTGGACTGATTGCGCTGATCGCTATCGTAGGCTTCAAGGCATTCGGCCAGAAGGTATCCGAGAGAATCAACAAACAATCGGAGTCCGTCGGCAATATCAATGCTGAGGCGAAGTGACTTCTACCTCACCAACTAGTGCCGCTCGCCAAAAGTCTGGGCGGCCTTTTTGGCGCCGCTGCACGGGGCTACTGCGCGGCCCCTTCGCGTCCGCCTAGTGCCGCCGCGCGATCTCGGTAATTGATGGCCAAACTAGCGGCGAGCGGCACTAGGCTCGCATTGTCCGTCACATTGCGTCGTTCCTACGCGTCGCGCAGCCTGGGTAACCAACCCGCGCTGCGCAAGCTATTCCAACCAAAGCCGTGCGGCAACCGTCCGCACGGCACACACAGTGTTTGACCATGAAATTCAAACCCGTTCCTGTAGGTCTTTCGGCTGCCGCACTCGGCACGGCTCTGTTTCTGGTCTACGCACACAGACTTGAAATTCAGACCTCGGGTGGGGATCGCGTCGAGGTAGTCGTCGCTGTTCGCAGTATCGACCGTGGGACAGCGCTCACCGAAGAGATGCTCACCACACGAGCCATTCCCCAAGCGTACGTCGATGACCGGGCCATTCGGGCGTCCGAGCGCGAGAAAGTGATGGGGTTGAAGACCGCTGAAAGGGTTGGTGTCTCGCAGCCAATATTCTGGACCGACGTCGTCACGACTCGGGACGATCGACGCGATCTGAGCGCACTCGTGCAACCCGGGTACCGAGCCGTCACCGCGCCGTTTGCGTCCAATCCTACCTTTTCGATGATTCGCCCGGGAGACTTCGTCGATGTACTTGCGGTCAGTCAGCGAAACAACAGCGACCTGCGTGACTCGAATATCTTGCTCCAACGGATCCTCGTTCTAGCTACGGGCAACGAGACGGCGGGAGCCACGACGAAAGGTAAAGCCGGACAAGGCGCGCAGGCACCGACCTTGACTCTAAGCTTGAACCTGCAAGAGGCACAGTTGCTCCAACTTGCGGCACAGCGGGGTCCGCTTTCGGTCGCGCTGCGTAATCCAAACGACCAGCGCGTTGCCGAGAACCCGCCCTCCCTTGATAGTCGAGCGCTTGACGATCCCTCCGAGGGAGAGCGCGTACGCGCGTATCGCCGTCACGAAATCGCGCCGCGTGGTCCCACCAAGATTGAATAGAGGATTCCCATGAGAACCCGGACTTGCATGTTGACTGCGGCAGTGTTCTTCGCCGCTGCTAATACGCCCGCTGTTGCACAGCCTGGTAAGGAGCAAACGGCTGCCCCAGCCAGCGGGCAAACGTCGCGAACTCAACCAGGCGCCCCGGCAGAGAATCCAAGTGAGGATATTAACCTCGCCATTGGAGAAACGTACACCCTGTCGGCCCGTGGTGTACGGAACTGGTCCGAGGGTGTCCCCGGAGTAGTTGACGTTAAGCTTACTTCAGACGGTGCGCAGTTCCTAGTGAGCGGGCGCAAGGCTGGTTCCACGACCGTGCTCCTGATCCGCGATAATGGCCAGCAGCAATACACGGTCAACGTCTTTGCTCGTTCACCGGCAGCCGTGGAGAACGAGCTCAAGCAGCTGCTCGAAGGCTTCACGAACGTGAACATCCGACGCGTCGGTTCGCGTCACGTACTCGATGGGACGGTCCAAGATGAGAGGGACAAGGCGCGCATCGATCAAATCGTGACACTGTATCCTGGGCAGGTCGACTCCTTGGTCTCTGTCGGCGCGCCCACGGTGCCCGGAAGTGAATCAGATCCGGCTGCTCAACGACATTTCCTCGTCCGCATCGACTTCTACTTCGTGCAGTTGGATGCTTCTTCGAGCTATGCCGTGGGCCTCGGTTGGCCCGGCTCGATCGGTGGCCCGAACGCGCTTCAGGCGACTGGAAGTTACGATCTGCTTGCCGGCAAGGTGGCTCAAGGCGCCATTACCGTGAACCAACCGCTTCCGCGCCTCGATATTGCGCAATCAAATGGTTGGGGCAAGGTGCTGAAGCACGCCACCGTAGTCACGAATAGCGGCGAGGCAGCGATGTTCCGCAGCGGTGGGTCACAGAATTTCTCCTCGACGTCTGGGCTAGCGCTCGGTGTGCAAAGCATTCCCTTCGGTGTAACGGTCAACGTGGTCCCGCGCTTCGATCCC
>JBLNFG010000334.1:0-5038 GCA_050263495.1 Myxococcales bacterium
ATGTGTTCGGCGAAGACGGCCCGCGTCAATGTGTCGTCCCGTCTTGATGTGTTCGGCGAAGACGGCCCGCGTCGATGTGTCGTCCCGTCTCAATCGTCTTTGGCTTGGGTGGTGTCCCTGCTCGCTACAATCCCGGTCGAAACTGCATGACCGAGAAATAGACGAAGGTCGCGTGCGAGATCATCGCAGGCGTTGCTCGTCCGCTGAGATGAGTCGCATAGCCCCATACGAGGCCGCCGACGATCGCGAGTAATGGGCACAATACGTTCGCTCCCACGGTCGGGTCGGCCAGATTGAGGGCGGTTGGAAGCGCTGTGACCGCGTAGAAGCCGGAGGTGAGTAGGAGGCCCCTAATCGGACCGAGCTTTTCGCTCAGAATCTCCTGAATCCACCCTCGCCAAACGATCTCGTCCAACACGGGGCCGAGCAGAAGCGCGAGCGGCAGCCAACGCGCGGTCTCAAGAAGCTGTGGATCCCCGAGTTGTAGATACAGTCGTGCGAGCCAAGCCTCGCGCGGCGAACCGTGCGGCATCACCAGGTAGCGCCCCGACCAGGTTGCAATGACCACGACTACAGCCGTGAGCACTCCAAGAAAGACGTCTCCTCGGTGAGGCAGAAGTCGTTCCTTCATCCGACCTTTTCGCCAGAGCGCGAGACACGCGAGCAGCGCTAAGGGCAAATTAGGCAGCATGAGATAGAGCCAAAGTCTGGGCTGCCCAGCCATTTCGGGCAGTGAAGCAAAATGCGAGCTGATCGCCCCAACGAGCGTGACGAACAACGGCAAGATCATGTCCTCAGCTCCGACCAGGCACGGCACAGCCAGCCGAGGATGGCATCTGCAACCAAGTGTTTGGGTGCGGTTTGGATCAGCTGCTGATCGGATTCGGTCACCAACCACACGCGATTGGTGTCGGCGCCTAACGAATCGGCGGCGTGATTCGCCACCACCATGTCTACGGACTTCTTTTTGAGCTTGCCCCGAGCCAAATTGACGATCTGTTCGTCATTTGCGGTCTCGACCGCAAAGCCAACGAGCAACAATGGAGCCTGGCCCCGACGCTCTCCAATCGTCGCCAAGAGATCGGGGTTCTTCGTAAGCGCGAGCGTCATCGTGTCCGCGTCGGGTTTGAGTTTGGTGGGCGATGCTTGCGCGATGCGGTAATCGGCGACTGCCGCTGCCATCACCAACGCGTCCGCGCCGCTGAGATCGGCGCCCAACACGCGGTCCAAGGCGGCCTGCATGTCGAGCGCACCCCGCACGTCGACGCGCGTGACGCCCAACGGCGTTTCGAGCGTCACAGGGCCCGTTATTAGGGTTACTTGCGCGCCCCGCTCGCGAGCTCGCTCCGCGATCGCAAAGCCCATCTTGCCCGACGAACGATTGGTCACGTAACGCACCGGATCGAGGTCTTCTACGGTCGGACCAGCCGTTACCACGACGTGTCGACCCAAAAGATCGGATGGACTCAGCGCGGCGCGAATGGCTTTGAAAATTTGCTCGGGCTCGCTCATCCGGCCCTGCCCGGCCTCACCCGAAGCGACCTCGCCACTTTCAGGCCCGATCAGGCTGATGCGACCATCGGAGCGGAGCTGCGCAACGTTGCGCTGGGTCGCGGGGTGCGACCACATCGCGGGATGCATTGCCGGCGCAACCAGAATTGGTTGCCGCGCGCAGAGCGCTGTCGCAGTCAAGAGATCGTCCGCGCGCCCTTGCGCCAATCGCGCGAGCAGGTCAGCCGTTGCTGGCGCGATGACAATCAGATCGGCTCGAGCGGTCAGTGAAACGTGCGATTCACCGCCCGCGCTCGGATCGAACATGCTGCTGGCGGGCGGTCGCGCCGAGATGCCAGCGAAAGTCGCGCAGCCCACGAACTGTTTCGCGCGTTCGGTGAGAAGCACCTGAACCACCGCACCCGCTTTGATCAGCATGCGCGCGAGGATTGCCGCTTTGTATGCAGCGATGCTGCCAGTGACTCCGAGAATGATCAGCTTCTCGCGCAGCAGGTTGTCCGAACCAAAGTGATCATCCGTTTTGGCCACAACGGGAGAGGAGAGATCGGTTGACACGATGGCCCGAGCCTAGCCCGGCTCGGGAGATTGGGCGACCCTCAGTGCCGGTTCTGGCGCGAAACGGGCGGGGGAACCGACAAATAAGTGCTGTCAGCATCCACGAAGCGTAGGAGCCGCTTCGCCCAGGCTCCCGCGTAGTCTACGCCAATTCGGGGACAGCGGCGCACGCGCGCCGGTGCTCTGCCCTCCGCCAGGAAGAGCGGAGGCCGACAGAGATCGGCACCATTATGTTCGCGCGTGATCCCGAACGCTTCGCAAAGCTTGCCTGGCCCATTGGCAACGCGTTCGGGCTTCTCAGGAAACCGCCTCCGGCGCTGCATGGTAGCCAGCCCTGCGAGTGGTTCCACCGCGCGAATCAATACGGCTTCAGGCGTATCCGTAGCGGCGCTAACCAGGTTCAAATGGAAATGCATGCCATAGATGAAGAACACGTAAGCGTAACCAGCTGGGCCCCACATCACCTCATTGCGTGTAGTCCGTCGCCCGCCAAAACAATGCGCGGCGCGATCCCGCACGCCGAGGTACGCCTCCGACTCAACGATGCGTCCCATCAGCGTCTCTTCGTCATTCTGGTACACGAGCAGTTTCCCGAGGCACGCGTGCGCTACGATCTCGGCCGGGCGCGCATAGAACGACCTAGGCAACGGCTTCAGCGCTGTCAGTAGCTGCATCAGCTGAATCCGAGGAGTCGACCTGTCTGGTAGATAAGGAAACTCATCAGCCAAGCCAACGCGACGGTATATCCGAACAGGAACGCGGGCCAGCGCAAGCTCTTCGTCTCTCGGCGTACAACCGCTAGCGTCGAGCTGCATTGACATGCGATCGCGAAGAACGTGAGCAGCGACAATCCCACGAGCGGGGAGTACCGAGGTGAGCCATCCGCACGTCGTTCGACGCGCATCCGTTCTCGGAGCGGCATGGTGTCGTCACTATCTGCACCCACCCCGTACACCAACGCCATGGTCGACACGAAGACTTCACGCGCGGCGAACGCGCCGACGAGCCCGACGCCGATGCGCCAATCGAATCCGAGCGGCGCGATGACGGGTTCCAAGCCCTTACCGAGCTTCGCACCATAACTGTTCTCAATTTCCGAACCCTGGGCGACGGGCGCCGGAACCGGCTGTGTCGACGCGTACGCACTGCTGGACAGATGGGGCTCTGCCGCAACGCTCGCGTCGGTGCGAGGGAAGCTCAGCAACGCCCAGAGCACTACCGTACAGACGAGAATGACCGTTCCCGCGCCACGCAGGAAATCCATTGCTCGTTCGCGTACCATCTTGGCGGTCGCTGATGCACTCGGCATTCGGTACGGCGGCAGTTCTAGAATGAGCGGTACCTGACGCCCCTTAACCACGGTGCGGCCCAAGACCAGCGTAGCGGTTAGGGTGAGAATCATGGCCAGCAAGTATGCGGCAGCCATCAGCGCACCTTGAATTGGCAGCCAACCGAACAGCGTTCCTGCTGGAAAGAGCGCGCTAATAATCAGCGTATACACGGGCAGGCGCGCCGAGCACGTCGTAAGCGGTATGACCAGCATCGTCAGCGTGCGGTCGCGCTGACGCTCCAGGGTTCGGGTCGCCATAATGGCGGGTACCGCGCAGGCGAATCCGGACAGAATCGGCACGAATGCGCGTCCGTGCAGACCGAGCGCACGCATCACGCGGTCGATGAGGAATGCGACGCGCGACATGTAACCCGAGTCTTCCAACAAACCGATGAAAGTGAACAGAAGCACGATTTGCGGGAGGAACACCACCACGTTGCCTACTCCGCCAACCACTCCTTCGACCAATAGATCACGCCCCCAGCCTGTTGGAAGGTGGGCAATAAGACCGGCCTGAGTTGCCGAGACTCCGCGCTCAACGAGTCCAATCAGCGGTTCCGACCAGCTGAATAGGGCGTGGAACAGCAACAGCATCACGCTCGCAAAGACTGCAAAACCCGCCACAGGGTGCAGAAGCACACGATCAATGCGGAGCGAGAGCGGTCGCTTCGGAGGGTTCGCGTTTTGCGAGCTGACCGCGGGAAGCAGACTATCGATATAGGCATAGCGTGCGCGCGCGATCTCCAGATCGATGTCCCGTTGAGGGTCACGCGTGCGCGCCAATTGGCATGCCGAACGCAGACTTGGTGGCACGTCCGTGAGTTCGTCATCCGTCAGGCTCGACAATGCCCAAAGTGCAAGGGCCTGACGCGGGGCAACCCCGTTCTGCCACGCTTCTGGCAGCGATCTAGACACGGTCTGCGCGTCTTCGAGTAGTGCTTTTGGATACTCGACATTCGGGCGATGCCTTGGTGGTTTGTCCATCGCGGCTGCGATTGCCGAGCGCAACGCATCCAGACCGATACCGCGACGGGCGCTGGTTGCCACACAGGGAATACCGAGGGCCTCTGAGAGACGCCGCGCGTCCGGCGGGTTGTCGCCCACCTCGTCGATCATGTTGAGCGCCATGACCACGGGCACGTCGAGTTCCAGAATCTGCAGCGCAAGGTACAGGTTGCGCGACAGCTGTCCTGCATCCACGACGATGACCGCCAGCTTCGGCGGAGCCACGTCGTTCAATCCGAGCAGCGCGTCGAATGCAATCCGTTCTTCAGGCGAGCACGCGTTCAGCGAGTACGTGCCCGGCAGGTCCGTCACGCTTAGCTCGAGCGGTTCTCCCTGGCTCGTTTTGACGCGCAGGGTTGCGACGCGTCGCTCGATCGTGATGCCAGGGTAGTTGCCGACTCGAGCGGATTCGCCGGTCAGTGCATTGAATAGCGTCGTCTTGCCGGTATTGGGGTTTCCGATGATGACGATGTCAGGGCGCTTTGTCTCAAGTTCCAGGCCCCGCACGTCGGGGGCCGTGGCGATCACGGCGTACTCCCCGCCCAGTTATCACCGCCAAGTGGCATGCCCGAGTGCGTTTGCGGAGACGGCTGATGTGAGGGGGTTCGTCGCGGGACCACCTCGACCACCGCTGCG
>JBLNFG010000335.1:0-5160 GCA_050263495.1 Myxococcales bacterium
GCCGTCAAACGGTGGCGCTCCAGCGACGGGCGGTACGCCGGCGCAAGGAGGAGTGTTACAGGGCGGTGCCTCGTCATTGGCCGCGAATGCAGGGGGAACTCCGCTGTTTAGTGGGATCGGAGGAACGCCGCTCGGCGCGGGTGGCACATCCCAACTCGGGGGGGCGGGAGGTACCACCTGCAACGAGTCTGGATGCGAAACTCCAGTAGTCGGGTTGGGCGCGGGCGGATCGACATCACCCAATTCGGCAATTTGCCCGCAGCCCCTCACCAAACCCAAATTTTTGACGGATGCCGAACCCAAGCCAAACGACCCTTGTGCACGCGTGACGACAGTGGTCGCGATGGGCCCCACCAGTTCCGCATTTGGCTTTACCAATGGCGAGATTTGGTTCTGTGCGTCCGAGCCGAGCTCCTGCTCGCGCGTGGACTCGGGTTGGATGCCTGGAAATTCGCAAGCTGGGTTGCCACGAGCGATCGTTAGCGCTCTGAAATCCATCCGACACAACAACGAGGGCACTCTCTCGGTGGGCTATGTCGATGCATTGGGTGAGCTCACGCCATGGCACGCCGCGATGCTTGGGCGGGGATGGAATCCGACTCCTGTGAGTCAGCCCGGAACCGTCATGTCGCTTTTCACGTGTCCCTTTCACGGCAATGTCCCAAGTCACATCGGCGTTGTGACCGCCCCTGGTTACGTCTCGGAGTCGGTGGGTAGCGGCGTGCCCGCGTACTTGTTCGAGAATGGTACGACCACGGCGCAACACATGGGGCTGTTCGATGGTGCTGATGACGTCACCACCGTCGACACCTACTCTGAAAGTGAGCGTTGGCTCGTCCTTGCCGGGTCGCGTGACGGTGCCCTGGTCAAATCCGGTTGGATCTACCAGGATGCCGTGACTTGGAATCAAGAGTCCCACAGCCTAGATTTTCCCGTGGCGTGGACGAGTCTGAGGACTCCAGAGCTTCCGGTTGCACCGGTGGTACGGGTTGCCGTCGACCCAAAGGATTCAGATCGCATTCTAGTGGTCTTCAATCGAAGGAAGAATGCAAACGAACCTGAGACGGCCGACGCGCTTTGGCTGTCCGAAGACGGCGGCGCGACGTGGATCAATCGCAGCAAGGGCTTGCCGACCACGACCAGCCATCGCTACCCACCACCTTTACTCGGCGCGAGCTTTCATCCAACCCTCGAGCACGTTGCCTACGTGGTCACTCCAGATACCTCATATTACACCGTGAATTCCGGAGAAACCTGGCAGGAATGGTAACGATTAGCACTCATCACTTCAAAAGATTCGGGGTACTAGTTTGCGGGGGCAAACGCGTGCACAGCTTTGCAATCAAGAGCCCCGCCATGAGCCCGCCCAACTCCCCGTAACCGATATGTGGGCACCCGAGTAATCCGGAGGCGGGTACGAGCGCGATAGCGAGTAACCAAGCGCGCTGCTTGCGTGGATGCTTACGCACCAAGAACGCTGCAAGCAGCCCCGCCGCAGCAGAACCTACCGCGCACACGCCCATGCAATGTTGCATGCAGCCGCCGGAGCAATCAGCGCCACAATCGAGCATGGTCGCACTCAACGCCATGGGGATCAGGCTCACGACAAGACCGGGCGCTAGCGCATTCCCTGAGTCACCACCGCGCCAGATGTACACCCCAGCGAGCGTCGAGAGTACCAGCGCGACAAGGTAGAACGGCCAACTCCTCCCGGCCATACCCAGGCAAACCGAGCTGAGACCGAAGAGCAGACCCGCCCCGAGCAGGGCCCAATTCACCCGCCCACGCTCATAGGCATGGCGTACGTGCCGTTCGAGTTGGGTCAGATCACTGGACATGGCCTAGGTTCCTCATGAGCGAACGTAGCCGTCCGAGTGCACGCTCCTTGCGTTTACGGAAGGTGGCATTGTTTGTCGACTCTAGCACGGTAGCGAGTTCCTGCTCGAGGACGCGCCGCAACGTTTCACTGTCGTTGGCCGGGAGGGCATCCATTATCTCGTCGACCGCCGCCAGGGCTTCGCGCGCTATTGCGGTGGTCTCGGGATCAGCGTGCCCTGCCGGAAGCTCATGCTCCCCTACCTCGACGCTCCGATGTCGCGTGCGTGAGTCACGTCGACGAATAGTCCGGACCTCCCATGTTGCAATTCCGAGGATCCACGGCAGCGCATGTCGCGTGGCGTCGTACGTGGTAATTCGTTCGAACACGCGTTCGAGTGCTAGCTGCGTCGCATCATCGGCATCCGCCGGGTTGCGCAGCATCCGTTCACAGAAACGTCGAACCACCGGATGAATGGCAGCAAACGTGCTTGCAATGGCCGAGCGATCACCACCAGCGAGCCTTGCAAATAGCTCGTTCAGTTCTTCGGTCGTGGAGGGTTGGTCTGCCACTGCGGCGTGAACTTACCTCTTTCCTGGGCGATGGGGTACGCACCACTTCCGATCGTCTTGCATCACCGACGATTCCTGCCTGCGGCTGGAGCATCGCGACGCAAGTGCAACCCTACTTTCGCGGCGGACCCTGTGCAGCGATTCCTAAGAGATGCAGCGTTGCGCCCGGAGCCGCTCGTTGGGGGACGTCTGGCGCTTGCGATGCTTCGTGATTACGCCGTACAAACCAAAAAATCCTAGGGACTGGTCAGGACGATGCAGTGTACCCACAAGGTGTAGTCTCGTCGCCCCGAGACCTGAAGGCACGCACCCACACGTCTGAGCGACTAGGGGTCAGCTCTCTTTTTCTCACTTATCTGTCACAGCAGTTCTAGCCACGGCCTATTGATTGTACGAAAGGGTCTAGAGGACAACCCATGATATCGCCAGTTCCCGCGTTCGTCTCGATGGTTAGCTTGGCCTTGGCGCTCGGCGCGTGTAGCAAGCCGGAAAACCACGCTGCACAGCCAGCCCAAGAAGGTCAGGTCGAGGCTGCTCAAAAGGTGACGGCTAATGCAGGCGTGACCCCTATTACCGTCAACGACGACGGCTTCTCACCGAACCACGTCGAAGTGAAGCACGGACAACAGACGACCTTGCGGTTCACTAGAACGTCAGAGAAGACCTGTGCGACGGAAGTTGCGTTTCCAGAGCTGAAGATTACGAAGCCCTTACCTCTGAATCAACCAGTAGATATCGAGATCCCCTCGGACCAGGCACGCACGCTCACATTCACGTGCGGCATGGGTATGTACAAGAGCAAAGTGGTCGTACTCTGAACCGAGCGCGTTCGCTCTTGGCAAAGTGGTCGTACTCTGAACCGAGCGCGTTCCGCTCGTAAAGCGAATCATGGCGTAATGACGCAGCGTTACGGTCTGAACGAGGCCGACGCAATCGCGGCCGGTCAGTTGCGCGACGTTGGCTTCGTATGCCTTCGGCACGAGGACCAGGTCATCGACACTTGCTATCGAGTGCCCTTGGTTCGATAGTCCTTGTGCGTGAAAGCCGTCGTCATTGGATCGGGAATAGCCGGCCTTGCCTCAGCCATTCGGCTGCAGGCGTTGGGCGTATCCGTTACCGTTCTGGAAGCCAATAGCTACCCCGGCGGGAAGTTGACGTCGATTGAACGGGGCGGCTACCGATGGGACGCGGGCCCTTCGCTGTTCACTATGCCCGAGTTGGTCCTAGACCTATTTCGATCCGCCGGCAAGGAACCCGCGGGGAGATTCTCCTATAAGCGCAAGGAGATCGGTTGCCATTACTTCTACCCAGATGGCACCTTTTTGCGCGCCTATACCGATCCTGCGCGGTTCGCTGCCGAAGCCGAACGAGTCCTCGGCGTGCCAGTTGAGCGGGTGCGTCGTTACCTCGCGCATTCCGAGCGCATCTATCATCTCGTGGGTCGCATCTTCCTCGAGAAACCCCTGAACCGGTGGGACACGTGGGCGACCCAGAGTGTGGCACGAGCCCTGTTCCACGCTGGACAGCTCGATCTCGGCACCACGTTGCACGAGGCGAATCTGCGCCGATTGGGCGAGCCAAGGCTCGTCCAGTACTTCGATAGAATGGCCACCTATAATGGTTCCAGCCCGTATCGAGCGCCGGGGATTCTGGCGATTATCCCGCATCTGGAACACAACGTGGGTACGTTCATTCCCGAGGGCGGAATGATTTCCATTACCAACAGCCTCATCACGTTGGCGAAGGAGCTCGGCGTCGTCTTCGAATTCGATACTGCCGTGACGCGTATCCGCGTCGAACAGGCAAAAGCGTCCGGCGTTGTCGCTCGCGGCGAGTACATTCCGAGCGACCTTGTCGTCTGCAATATGGATATTGTCCCCGCCTACCGGCAACTCATGCCGGAACAACCAGCCCCGGCGCGGATTTTGTCGCAGGAACGGTCGAGCTCGGCTGTCATCTTCTACTGGGGTATTCGCAAGCGAGTCGAGCATGCCGAGCTCCACAACATCTTCTTCGCGAGCGACTATCCGGCGGAGTTTCGTGCGATTTTCGAGCAGGGCAACATCACGCGCGATCCGACGGTTTACGTCAATGCAACCGTCAAAGATATCCCTTCGGACGCCCCCGAGGGATGCGAGAACTGGTTCGTGATGGTGAACGCACCGCCGAATACCGGACAAGACTGGGATGCCATGCTTACGCAGCTGCGCCGCGACGTGTTGGCTAAGCTCGAGCAACATTTGGGTGAACGGATCGAACCGTACATCGAAGTGGAGCAGGTGCTCGATCCTCGCGGCATCGAGCAACGCACCTCGTCGTATCAAGGCGCGCTCTACGGCACGAGTTCGAACTCGATGTGGTCTGCGTTTCTGCGTCATCCAAACGTGGCACACAGGATCCAGAACTTGTACTTCTGTGGCGGAAGCGTGCACCCTGGCGGCGGCATTCCCCTGTGCCTGAACTCGGCGAAAATAGCGACCGACTGCATTCGGCGGGACTATGCTCTTTGAGCACACTGTCAGTCGGCAGGTGCTGCTCGAAGAACTCCGACGAGGGTCCCGAATGCTTTGCGTTGTAGAGCCAGGATTGGGCGCGCTGGCCTCTCAGGGTGGCAATCCTAGAAGACGCACTGCTGAAACGGGCCAGGCGCGTCATGATTGAAGGCAAGCTCGTCGCTCCCACGGCTTCCGTGCACGGCCGGTTTCCCGTCAGCCTCGCGGTTCTCGTCATCTTCTACGTCGTTGGCACGCTTGGCATCCTCAGTAGCTACTC
>JBLNFG010000336.1:0-6470 GCA_050263495.1 Myxococcales bacterium
ATCGTTTTCACGCCTCAACAGCTCTACGTAGGTGGCACCTTTAACAAGTTCCAGAACAGGGCGACCAGCTTGATCGCGCTTGACTTGATGGGCGGGTACCGAGCCACGTTCAACACGGGAAACGAGACCGTCACCTACCCGCGAGAGACCCCTGAGAGCCAGCCAACTTCAGTCAGTGAGCCCCTGCCGATCATTGACGCGGATTTTGACCCTGTATTGAATCTTCTGTTGGTAGCGGTCGGCGGTAAGTCATCCAATGGAAATTGCGCCGCTGCCTATGCGGCACCCACAGCCGTGTCGTCCACAGCGGTAAGAAGGAAGTGGAAGAGTGTTTACGTTGGTGGAGACGTCCAGTCGGTTCACTACTTCGACGAGAACGTTTACTTTGGCTTCCACGACGGTCTTTGGGACCAGCCCGACACGAACAAAGTCGCAGTTGTCGACTCTGCGACAGGTACCGGCGCCGCCGATTTCGACCACGATGGGCTCACCTGCAACGTTAAGGACAAGGCCACCGCGGAGATCTGCTGGCTCCCTGTAATGGACGCGGCAAGCTCCTCACAACAGGGGTTCTTCGGCGTTTGGGAGATCCGCGATTACATCGATCCTGTCACAGGGATGGCGCGATTAGCTGTCGGGGGCGAATTCACGCAGGTCGGCGGCGTCGCAAATACCGCCCGTTTTGCAATCTTCGCACAACCCTTGCCACCGCCTCCGGAGCCCCCTCCAGCGGACCCTGTCCCCGCAGAGCCCGTTCCGACGACTCCCGTATCGACCGATCCGGCTCCATCGACTAGCTCTGCGGCTGAGCCTGCTGCCCCACCTGCTGGTTGAGGCTACCCCTTAAGCCACTCGGCTCCGCGATGTGTCGGGATGCTTGAGCAAACGCTCGTTGATTGCGTAGCTGCCCTGGACATCCTCTTGAATCGGCCTTTGACGACGGCGCGACACCGTCGGGTCGTGTGACTAATTGCGACGAGCGACACCGCTGATGCACAATCGCGAGGCACGCTCCAGCCACACGCCCAACAAGACTCGAGAGGCTCCCGGTTGATCGGAAGTGTGGCTGTGAACGCTGGTACCACTACCTTCTGCACAACCAAACACCTGCGCTCACGAAAACGTTGCCACTACACCGTGGTGGACCGCACATCGTTGTTGTCAGCATTCCGTGGCATCTGGAGTCCACTGGCCCCGAGCGAGCGTTGCTCGGCCAACGTGTGCGGTCCTGGTGGCAGCGCAGCCGCGGTCGAGAGATGCTGGTGCTGCTCGCGAGCGACTTGGGCGTCGAACAGAATGATTCAGCAATCGTTATCCTACACATTTATTGTGAATCCAGTGTGTAGGGACGCGACCCGCTGCGCGATGCCAGCAGTTTCTAGAACCGCGCGCTCGGCCCGAGCCGCAGGAACCGTGAGGGCGTCAGCGCAAGACCCTTCAAAATGCGAAAGGCTTCGATGATACTACCGACCCACGCGAACCACTCACCGGAGGAGTAGAACACAATGTCCTTTTTCGCAGAGCCATTCATCAAGCTCGCTTCGCTAGGCGCTCTGGTCGGTACGAGTTTCGTTCCAACAACACCAGCCCCTCGCATTGGGTAGCGAGTTGGGCAACAGGGCCCGCGGGGCCCTCGACTGACGGTGCTCCAGAGTTCAACGATCAGACGATTCGATATGTCGTTCACACGAGCATCGGCGGAGATCGGGTGCGCATCAAGATTTCGAATCGCTTCGGCACTGAACCGCTTGTTATAGGCAGCGCTCACCTCGCCCGGCGACTGTCCGGAGCAGCGATCGATCCCGGCACGGACCGTCGGGTTACCTTCAGTGGCGCTGCACATGTGACGGTCCCGGTGGGCGCGCTCGTGCTGAGTGATCCAGTCGAGCTCAAGGCCCCGCCGCTATCCGATCTAGCCGTGAGTCTGTATTTTCCCCAACCGGCCAAGGCAAACACGATGCACGCGATGGCGCTACAGACGAACTACATTGCGGCCGGAAGTGGCGATGCAACTGGGGCGCCGGACCTTCCACAGGCCACAACGACGACGACCTGGCATTTCCTTACCGGAATCGATGTTCACACTCACGGAGCGCAGGCCGTGGTTGCGTTGGGCGATTCCATTACCGACGGTGGCAATTCGACCACCGACGCCAATCTGCGTTGGCCGGACGTACTTGCTCAGCGCCTACAGCAACACCACGATCTGCGCCGGTTGGGCGTTATCAACCAGGGCATCATCGGCAACCGCATTCTTCACCCGACTGGGCCGGACTACGCCAACCTCTTTGGGCCCTCAGCGCTGGCTCGTTTCGACCAAGATGTGTTGGCACAGCCAGGTGTAAGCTACGTCATCGTACTGCTTGGAATCAATGACATCGGGCATCCCAACAGCGCTGCGCCGGCGAGCGAAGAGGTAAGTGCTGAAGAAATCGAGGCAGGGCTGGCGCAATTCATCGAGCGTGCGCACGAGAAAGGCCTCAAAATATTCGGTGCAACCTTGACCCCGTTTGAGGGCACCACGATTGAGAACTACTTCACCGTCGAGCGAGAGGCTAAGCGACAGAGCGTGAATCTTTGGATTCGCAATTCCGCGAAGTTTGACGCTGTAATCGATTTCGACGCTGCCGTCCGTGATCCCAGTCATCCTAGCCGCATTCTGCCTGCATACGATAGCGGTGACCATCTCCATCCCAGTGACGCCGGCCAGAACGCATTGGGCGAAGCGATTCCACTTCGATTATTCGAGAATTGACGGCGCGAACCAGGCAACACCCTCTAGAGTAGCGATGAGAGGCAGCGGCGCAGAAGGGGCGCGGGAGCGAGTTAGCGATACCGAGCGCCGCCGCCCCTCATCAGAGCTAGCAGCCTGAGGAAGTGTGGGATTGAGGGCACGACAATTCAGACGTCATTCCTCTAGTCTGAGTGAACGAGAAAAGCAAGGGGGCACAACAGATCAGTGATCCGAGTCCGGGCGGCAACTTAAACTCTTTGATG
The DNA here is from genome assembly GCA_050263495.1 of Myxococcales bacterium. GTDB lineage: Bacteria > Myxococcota_A > Polyangia > Polyangiales > Polyangiaceae > FEN-1139. Next base: position 2,998 of record JBLNFG010000336.1, read on the forward strand.
TCACACAATTGTAGAAGTGCGCTGTCCTTGGAGATGACACTCGACAGGTACGCGTAGCTTCAGTGGAGCGAGGAGGCGCGACGAGCAGCGAAGGAATTGACACTTGCAACAAGGGATTGATTCCGTCCAGGGACGCCGACGCGTGGGCCTCGCTTGGATCCGTATCCCAGATCGGCTAGTCTGACCGATGCATGTTTATATCGCGTTTTCAGGCGCTTCCAGAGCTACAAACGGAGCGCCTACTGCTCCGCCGCATGGAGCTCTCGGATGCGAAAGCCATCTTCGATTATGCGAAACTCCCCTGGGTCGCCACGTACACGGCCTGGCCATATCATCGTTCGCTCGCTGATACACAACAGTTCTTGCGCGAGTGGACTACAGGGTACGCCAACGGCGAGGTACGCGACTGGGCACTGGTACACAAAGACAGCGGTCAATTGATTGGAACGGGTGGGTTTTCTCGCTTTGATCCAATGAGCGGCACGGGAGAAATCGGTTACGTAATACATCCAAAGTTCTGGCGGCAGGGTTTGGCCACAGAGGCCGTACGAAGAATTACGGCTTGGGGTTTCGAGTCCCATGACCTAATGCGCATCGTAGCCCACTGTATCCCGGGAAATGCCGCTTCGATTCGAGTCCTGGAAAAGAATGAATTTCACCGCGACGGTGTCCTACGCGAGGCACTTCGACGTGAGCGGATTGGCGTGGATCTCTGTGAGTTCAGTCTGCTTCGCTCCGAGGCTCTCGGTCTCAAGCTGCTTGTGCGGGAGGCAGTGCCTTCCGATCGCGCAGCGGTCGAAGCCATCACGCTACAAGCCTTTCAGTACAACCCTGCCACTGGCGCTCCGATTGAAGGCGTAGAGCCGTCTGAGCTTCCGATGGTCCGAGCCTTGTACGACGAGAACGCCATCTCCACCATTCACGTCGCGGAATTCGACGGAACCGTTGTGGGGTATGTCTTGTATGCACGCGGAAGCGCCTCGTCGTCGGCGGCACACGTTGAGGGGCTCACCATCATGGGCGTGCACCCGCTTGCTCAGCGCCGTGGATGGGGCACCAAGTTGCTTCTTTGGTCCGTCCGAAAGATGCAAGAGTGCTGCGACATGCTCATCGTCTTGGGACATCCGAGCTTCTACCCCAAGGCGGGATTTCGACCCGTGCACGAGCTCGGGTTGAGGTTTGCCATCGAGGCGCCTCGAGAGGTGTGCATGGCGCTAGGATGCAATTCCAAAGCGCCATCGCATGGGACGCTCGACTACCATCCCATCATTCACCGCTTCTTTTAGCCGGGGCGACATCCATGCTACTCCAGCTAGCACTGGTGGCTCTGGCCAACGCCGCGCTGCTTGCTTCTTGGATCATGAGCAAGAACGCCCTGGTCTGTTGGGAACTGGCTGCCCTAGCAATGATCTTCGGGATCCTGGCGATCCGTGTCGAGGTGCGCTCGCGTGATGGCCGACGCATCTCTCCCGGCTCGATCTTTGTCGTGCTTGCTGCCCTGGCGTTCGTTGCGCCCATTTGGGGCCGACACGCGGGCGCCGTTTCAGACGAGGGACATCGTCAATTCCACGCGCACGCGATCTGGAGACTTGGTCACCGTCATTGAGCTGGAGCGCGGACCACTCCTCAGTTCGCGCCTGGTGCGATCGGGATACCAGGCTCGTTGAGAATTGGCCAACCGTGTTCGTGACGTAGTCCCAGGAATACGAAGCGCGATTGCTAGTGCCCTTCATGCTTGCACCTCCTCGGGACGTCAGTATGCGCCGTGACATGGCGTATGAGCAGCCCCTCAGCACCCGAAACGTCGGCTGCAGTAACATTCTGGCTGTGAGCTTAACTATACACGCCTACCACCACACGCTTTCACAACAGTCATCTGTCGCCTCTGAGCCCGGCCACGAGTGGTAAGTGTGTGACGTGGTCGAAACGCAACAGACTCGGGGTGCCCTACCCCTACGCCGCACCCTTGCGCGATTGGATCTGCTCGATCCAACTTCGCATTGCTCGATGGTCGACGGCACCCGCCTGCTGTCGAACGGGTTGACCGTCTCGGAACACCAGGAAATTGGGAATTGCTTGAACGTGATAGCGCCGCGCAAGCTCTGGGTGGGCTTCCGTATTCACCTTGAGCACGATAGCTTTGCCAGATAGCTCCTGCGCCGCTCGCTTGAGCTCTGGTGCAACCATTCGACACGGGGCACACCACTCCGCCCAAAAATCAACGAGCACCGGGACTCGCGCGTTTGCGACGATGTCGTCGAATTCACCGGGGTCGGCCTCGACGGGTTCGGAGAGTGCCGGCAATATGTTCTTACAGCGTCCGCAGCGTCCCTGGTCTGCAAGGTGGCGGCTGGGCACGCGGTTCTCGGCTGTGCAGTGCGGACAAGACCGAATCATGTCCACCAACGTGGCCATGACAGAGGACTCCGTCAACGGGCGCGAGACGGGCAACACGCGCCCTCTGAGGGGGCTCGATCCCTGATAACCATCGATCGTTATGGCGGGTCGTATTCCCCTACGACGTACCGATTTATTTCTGCTGCTCGGATCACAGATCGTCTCTTCGTCGGCCAGGAGGAGTCCTGAACGGGAGCTGGTCGGCTACCGGCTGACCCACTTGGTCCACCAGCCTGTTCGCCAGAAACCGGCCAATAACCGCCTATTTCCCATCGTTTGAGGATAATTCGCTGGGCGCACAAGAAAGGCGACCCGCTCGACGTGTTGGCGGCAACCCCCTGCATTGGCGTCTCGCATCGCGCGCATGCGGGACCTCCTACCGAACGCGCAGCAGCCTAGTGGTTGAGAAAATGATCGACGCAGCGGAGCACACGACGTGGGAACCACCTGCAACAGGCTAACTGCATCGGCTCTGTACGTTGGGACCAGGTCAATCGACAAGTGCGAAGACGAGACTCGGTGACGGATGAAGTCTTTCGGACTGACGATTGCTGATGGGCAAAAGTGAATCCAACATTTTTCATCCGTAGCTCAGCAGTCGTTCTAGACGCGAATTCTCGCGGCGAGATCGTCGTTGTACGAGGGCAGTCGGCGCGTGCAATCAACTCGCAGTCACATGCTGGGTTGCTGCACGTGCAATCAACTCACGGTCCCGCGACGGCACTCTGCTGAGCCGCGGCGCAATGTGCCAAACACTGACACGCAGCTGGTTGAACGCTTCGGCGCGTTGCAGCTGGAAGGCGCTTCCAGAGCTTAGGGAATATACATGATCAAAACTACAAGAACTGCACTAGTTGTCATTGCAACGGTCTCCATCGCAGCATGCGCCAACGACACTGCGGACAATGGTTCGAGCGGCTCGGATGCGTCCCTCGGCGGGGCCTCTCAGGGTGCAACCTCGACCATCAAAGGCGGCTCAAGCGCCAAGACAACTGCCGCAACGAAGGGTGGTGCGAAGTCCACCGCCACGACAGGCCAAACCGAAGCGGCTGAAGGGGGAGCGAGCTTCGACGAAG
>JBLNFG010000337.1:0-5019 GCA_050263495.1 Myxococcales bacterium
TATCGTAAAGCACCTGCATTCGCCAATCACTCTGCAGCTTATGGAATGGGTACTCAGAATAGTAGTGAGCAAACTCAACCTCTTCCGATGCGTGGAGACTGGCGCAGTTCCGGCAGCGCCAAACCTCAAACTGTTCATTGTGAAAGGCCCGTACGTTCGAATGGACCCACCCGCGCTCAGCCACGAGATCGTTCGAGCCATAGCCGCATGCCAGACAACACAACGGATGATTGGCCATTGAGGTCATGAGGCTCCGAGTGCCGATTGGAGTAGAATTCGTCCCAAGTCGAGGGCGGGTAGAGCCAACTTCTCTCCCGGTTTGAGCGGCCCGATCGTAGCGAATCGCCCTTCCTTCCACGTGATTAGCTGGTACTGCGACATCCTCGAAGCGTCGAGCCGCAAGCGTGCCTCTGCGGGCCTTCCGTCGCGTGTGGAGCGCACAATTTCGACTTGAAGTGCGGGCAAGTCGATGCGCGTACCTGGCTCCAAACCTCGCAGCTGCGCGCGGTAATGTCGGTCCATCGAGCTATGTAGGAAGCCGCGCAGGGGACGCACAAGAAAGTCGCATGGTCCTTCTGCCTCTACTTCGAGTGGCGTGTCCGCGGTAGAAAGAAGGTATACCTGAGCCGGAAGCGGCCGACGCCGGAATGCGCGTTGCGCCTGTAAGTAGGTGACAAAAATGGCTGCCGGTGCGTTAAGGATCAGCACGGTCTTATTCTCGATCGCGACGATGTCGTCGAGTCCACCAGAGGCAACGTCCAAAGCATGGGATAGCACCCGAATCTGCGCCGCACGGAAGGGTGCCGCGACCGGGGCTAACACGATATGCACGAGGGCAAATCCCGTCGTGACGAGTCGACGTAGCTCCCAAATGCGTGGACTCGCGACGCTCCAAGCTAGAACGATGATTCGCGCGCTGAGTGCGGCTCCACCGATGCCCACCATGGATAGGAGCCGATCACTCGAGAAGCTGCAAGCAACGGGAAGGGCTGCGCCCAGAGTGCCTAGGGTCCAGAAGCGCGCTAGTGGGTCCGTTCGCAGCAATGGCATTGCCAAGTAGGCCACGACCGCGACAGTCAGGACCGCGCCAGCCAACAGCACAGGCAAGTACCGGCTCGAACCGAAAAAGGCCAGATCCGACGGAAATATCCCAAATTGACCTTGAAGCAAGATAAGGAGCCTACCCGGCAGGTGGACGGCAAAACGTAACGGATCTGCAATTGGATCCAAGTACGCTCCCGACCCTCGTGCGCCAAAGCCGTGCCACGAGTAGAACAAGGACCACAGAAGGAGAACGACCAAATGGGGTGCGAGGCTTTGAAGCCGCGTGCGCGTCGGTGCGGTGTCAACCAAGAGAGCGTGCGCGCCGAGGTACGCGGCTGCCCCTAGCGCAATCTCGCCCGACAATAGCCCGAGCAGTAGCAAGCCGGCGGCCACGAACGTCAACCAGGTATTGCCGCCATTTCGGGCGCGCGCGTGGGTAGCGATCGCGAGGGCGCCAAAGGTCGTCGCGATCAAAGCATTGCGATTCGAGATCCAAGCCACAAGCGGCGCCCGGGCGTCGTCGGTCGCATAGAGAAGGGTCGCGAGTCCAGCTGAGGCACTCGCCCCTTCAACGCGCCGAAAGAGACTCGCTACTGCGAGAATGGCCGCCCCAAGCCAAATCAGGCTATGCACATACATCGCGCGCGGGGCGTCGGGCCAGAGTGCAAAGTCCAAATGGTGGGTGGCGGAAGCAATCGGTCTGAAGAATGCAATCTTGAGATCTGGCTGCGTCCACCAGGGGAGCAAGACGCCGTGCGCCATCAGACCAAGGTTGTCCTCGGGACGTCCGGTGGTGAATGTGAAGAGATCGAATTCGCGTCGAACCAACCAAGGGAAAACTGGAACGTGCCGCGTCGCCAAGCCAAGCCAATAGTCGTCGAGTGCCATGTGGTCGCCAACCGCGGTGATGCAGAGCACACCGCCCGCCAGTGCTGCCAGCCAGGGCAGTCGCCGCGCCGCGAGCAACCGAGCCATTCGAGTCATGCCCGGGCTGCCACCTGGATTCGGCGCGTTGCAGGTGTGGCTAATACACATGGGTCTTCCTTTTCGGCGATCATTCTGCGGACCATGCGACGCAGCGTGGGCAAGCACGTGCTCTCAGCCGAGAGAATGCCGCTAAACAAGTCCACCTGGCGGCAGCAGCATCGGCGGATGCGTTACTGGCGGCCTTCGGCGCCTGCTCCGCCACGCAGGTCACCGTTGCACTTCATGGAATCGTGCATGCAGTGCTTGATTCCGTTGCGAGTCGTTGACCGCGGCAATGCGTGCTCACAACGTGCCGGGTGTTCCGCGGCGTCACGTATCCTTGTACGCTCCGCGCGACCGCCTCGCCTGCGCGGCGCTGCAGGCTCAACTAGAGCTATTTAGTTCGGCGACTAGAACTCCTTCTGTGCGTTGGCATTCAGGACGCCAATCCACTGATGATAGATCCCCCCCCCGTCTGGACGAGGGGTGGGGTACTCGGCATCGGCGAGTTCGCTCTTACCGACATTATTGCGAACGAGAGATTGGATATGCGTATACGAGGCTGCCAAGAAGAACTTCTTGCCTAGGCCGACGCGCACCCCGCCAGCCCCCGAGAACGTGCTAGCGTCGGGCAATTCTGGGTCGAGAGTCCGATCCGGTGCGGCTGATGTTTCGAAGCCAATCCCTGCAAACAGTTCGATCTCCGGCTTCAGCCAGTGGCTGCCACCCGCATGAATTCCGTAAGTGTCGTTCCAGTAACGTCTCAGATTCTGCTGCACACCACCGCCTCCGGCGTCAGCTCCAGATCGCGTTACCGCGCAAGGATAGTTCTCGATGGCCACACACTGGGTTTGCAGCACACCCCATCTAGTCCAATCGACTGACAGACGTAACTCCCATTCACGGACAATCCGGTAGCGCGCACCGAGACGCACGATGTCCGGTAATGCTTGATGCATGGTAACGGGAAACTGCGTTTGGGTTGGTGTGGATTCCGCCGCTGTTTGGGGCCATGGCCCGCGGTACTCGGTGGTTAGTGTTCCAGACAATTTCATCGGACCGAGCCCGGGTTGGGCCTGATACGAAAGCCCGAACCAGAGCCGCTCTGGCACTGCTTCGAGCATGACGCCTGCACCAAAGCTGGCCTGGATACCATTCACGTCCAGGGTAGTTCGGCCCTCGCGCGTCGAGTCCGGCAGCCCTTGTCCATTGGGATTTCGCGCTCGCGTACTCTTGATTGACGAGCGGTACAAGTTGAACGTTGCGCCGAGACTGAGAGCACCAAGTCGGTACGCTACTCCCGCCGTGGCGCTGAGGAAAGTGAGCGCACCTTCGATGGTGTGCCAGCGTTGGACTCCGTCGGTTGCGAGCGGGAACTCAGCGCTGTTCGCGACGTGATCGTTCCGGGACCAGCGTACACGTCCGCCAAAGGGTACGTAGAATGCGAGCCCTGCAGCAAAATTGCCAAAGCGAGCAGAAGCGCCAAACATCGGGGCGCCAAAGACGTTGAACGCAGCGGCACGTCCATAGTCCGCGCCATCCGCACCAGGTGGCCCCAACGGATCCGTGGCTGCTGGAGGGTGATCCCATAGCACCCGTCGCATTGCGAGGGTTCCGTCCAAGAAGAGATGAATGCCTGAACTGAAGCCGAGCCCGGCTGGATTGTAATACAGCGCAGTGGGATTAGTGGTGGTGACATGGCCGTGTTCACCGCCGAATCTTGCGGTCGCAAAGCCCGCGGCGTCAGCATCTCGCGCCGCGCTGAGTACTTCCAAACCAACGAGGAGAAGAAGCAATGTCTTCGGGCCCAGCCGACTGCAACTCCACCTCGACCCCGGACAGACCGCTTGAAGACTCAGTATCTGTTGCATGTTCGGAAGGTGCCTAATTGGGTTGGTTGCTAGGAAGAGAACAACGCACGAACTTCAGCGCAAGTGGTAGATTCGGGCACACGACGCGCGCTGTAAGTGGCGCTGTTGATCTTGTACAAGGGACGATTTTGGTCGCAGAAGTCCACTTGACTTGCACTGCATGCGCCGTTCTTCGTATGGCACCCGACAACGTGATTATCGAATGCAGGGAAGGATGCCGTGCCGGCATGTTCGTCACAGCTGCTACGCGTACCCGATAGCGAGATGATGTTGCGATTGACGACGTACACTTTATCCGCAGTTGGAGCGGAACCAAGAATGCCGAGACCCGTTGGCGGCAAGACGTATCCCCCGCCATTCTTCGGTACCGAAGTGATGCCGGGATTACCGTCGCCGTCTGCATCGTCCGTCTTCAATCCCGCACCAGAGGCGGGCCAGGCCCCGTGCGCGTCACTGAGCGTTACCCCAATCAGTGCCGTCCATCCGTACTCGACATGGCTAGATATTCCACTACCGGATTGTTTGCCTGCGCAGTCCGCAGTTCCCATGGACGGTGCATCCCACACAGCATCGGGAAGGTCGGTGAGCATCGTTGTGCCGCCGGTCACAATCTGCCCCGCGGCACTGAGTTGAGCGGGGGGCATCACCGTCCTACAGCCGCGCGTTGTCCCCACCAGTTTGTCCCCGTCGACGCTCAACTTGACGAGCGCCAAAACCTCGATGTCCGCCGCACCTGCCACTGCGGCGCTCGTCGCTGGCCATGAAGACTTCAGCAGAAACCGTACGGCTTCAGTCCACGTAGTGTCTCCGGGACAGCCGTCATTGCTAGTCGTTACGCCAGTCTTGTCGTTTGCACCGGAGCTGCCGCCCTCTGCGAAAAAATCCGTCGGGGTTGCGGCGTTCGAACTACCTCCCGATCTCGAGCTTGCGCCCGAATCGCGGTGCGAGGCCCCACCTATTGCGATGCGAGTGGTCAGGCCAACGCTGCTCTTGGTCGAGTTGGCGGCTGACGAACCCCCACTCGCAGTGTCCTGGTTGACGGTCAACTCGTCAGCGGGTGCATCCCCCTGCTCGGAATTGCTGACCCCGCTGCAGCATACCGCCAATCCGATCAGGATCAGTGCCGCGGCTTGGCCAA
>JBLNFG010000338.1:0-17831 GCA_050263495.1 Myxococcales bacterium
TTTGAGTTTCAGGATTGGCAAGTGGAACCCGATACTCGACGTGAGAGCCCGTACGGACGAGACGTTGACTCAAGGTGATCTCGATCCGTTTGTGTTCCTTGGGGCGGATCGGGAAGACGCGAAACGAAAACGCACCCTCGCCCGTCTGCTCGACCAGCCCGGGATCGCGCCGAAGACCGGTGGTCTCGGCATAGATCTGGGCGGCGGCTTCCTTCTCGAATACCTCGCCACGGATCTTGCTTGAGCCATTCCAATAGGCAAACCCCTGGACCTTGGCGTTCTGCCCCGCCTGAATCGAACACACTCCCTCCAGTTGCTCGTCGCTCTGGTTGAAGTACTGCTGCGAGAGGACGGTCGTGGCGTGCTGCTCCTCTATCGCAACCGCGAGGCTTTCGCGCTCGAGCGGAAGGGGATTCTTTCGAGTCGGCGTTTCCTCGGTCCACCGCGGAGTCAGTGTCATCTGGGCGTGGGCGCCAAGCGGGCAAATGCTCAGAACGAGGAGCAGCCCGGCGAAGAGGCTGGATGGGGCACAATCGACGTTTTTCATGGGGACGTGCCCCGGAACAGCACTGGGCGTGCCAGGGCAGAATGCCCGCGAAATTCCGGTACACTCGACGGCGCGTGGCTCAATCGATAGAAATCTGATGTAATAGATAGATTCCATGGCAAGCCATCTCAATGCTCCGGTTTGGCTCGGTCGCGTTCGGCACGATCTGGTCAAGCGCATGCTCTGGACTGCTCGAGATTGTCGGGAGCTGAATCGGCAGCCCGATCCCGGCGAGTTGGAGCCATCATTCCTCGACGAGGAGGGCCAATCGATCGAGGCGCTCGCGCTTTGGGAGCGACTGCGTAAAGATGCTCCGAGCGGACTCGAACTCTCGAGCTTCACGCTGGCACTCTGCGCGAGCCTTGCTGCAGCCAAGCGCAATGACGTAGAAGGTGTGTTGGCTCTGGAGAAAGCGTTTGAACGGCTATCGGCCCAGTGCACATGAAGAAGCCTCCTGGAGCGGCGTCCCTAGGGCGGCGCGACACGGGCAACCGACCAAGCCTATCCACGCCGTCGGCATCGGATTTGAACATTTCGAGAACGCGTTGCGTTGACTCCAATTCAGGAGGAGCTCTTAGTGCCAAGACTCTTCGTCATCGATGATCGAGATCAGACGATTGAGCTCTGCCAGCGTCATCTGGCTGAGTTCGAGTACGTGACGCGCTGCGGGCGCCCGATCCCCTGCAGTGTCTGCGACCAGCGCGAACGCGCCTGTCACTTCAAATGCGCGCACGACTACTTTGAGGCATCAGAGGCCCTACGGAAGCTCGATCGCTTACCGGATCTCGTGGTCTTGGATCTCCACTTCGCGCGACCCAAGGAGCGCCTGCTGCCGGAGGACAAGTCAGACATGCCAGAAGACGCCAAGGAGCAGCGTGCGTTTCTCGAGGGACTGCGCCGGCGGCAGGGGCTGCTGATCTTGGAGCGACTCAGGGCTGAGTATCCGCGGCTTCCCGTGGTGATGCTGACGACAACGGACGTGGAATTGGGTGACCAGCGGCCGACCGATCCCTTGGTGTACCTCTGTCAGAACGAGGTAGTGGACAGTCGAAGCTTGGTTGCAGAGATCCGACGCGCCTTGAGACTTACCCATGAGATCGAGGAAGGTTCGGTGTTCTGGGGCAAAAGCGAGTCCATGGCCGCCGTGCGGCGCTCGCTCGGGATCCTCGCACGCTCGCCATTACCAACCCTGATCGAGGGCGAAACGGGCACTGGCAAAAGCTACCTCGCCGAGCACTTCATTCACCCCCGCTCTGGGGTCAAGGGCAGTCTGGTCGTGACCGATCTCTCCACGATTCCAACGTCGCTATTACCCGCCCACCTCTTCGGTGCAAGGAAAGGGGCCTACACCGGGGCGGTGGTGGACCATCGTGGCGTGTTCGAGCAAGCCCATCAGGGCACCTTGTTTTTGGACGAGATCGCCAACCTCGATCTGGACATGCAGCGTCAGTTGCTGCTCGTGTTGGAGCGCAACGAGGTCACTCGCTTGGGCGATCAAACGCCGCGCCCCGCCGTGACCAAGCTCGTCGCAGCGACGAACCAACACCTCGACCAGCTAGTAGCAGAAGGGCGGTTTCGGCGTGATCTATACATGCGGCTCAACCCTGCAACGCGGATCCGCCTGCCACCACTGCGTGAGCGACCGGAGGACATTCCCGATCTAGTGCGTTTTTCCCTGCTCGAATCGCTGCAATCACCTGCGATGGCATCCTTGGTGCACGCCTTCTTGGTCAAGCACCCCACCCTGAGTAGCTTCGATCCGAACCAGAACACGTTGCTGTTTCGCAGGCCAGTAGCCAAGTTGGCCAAGCCTAATGCATTCACACTATTCGTGGCTCCCACCACCTTGAAGCGTTTGGTGGACCATCCCTGGCCTGGGAATCATCGGGAACTGCGACTCTTTGCCACCAATCTCCTGGTGTTCACCTTGTGTCAACTACTCGAGGGGGACAGTGGCAAGCAGGCTCGAGCGCCGGCGGTGCTGTCGATCACGGACGAATTGGTCGATCGGCTCCTACCGCACGCAACGCTTCCAAAGAAGGTCGCCATCTCACAGGGCGCGGGCACAGTGACTTCACCGCAGAGCACCAGCAGCAAGAAGGGTGCCTGGGTGGAAATCCCAGAGGGACTTGGGTTCTCCCAGATCGCGAGTCAGGTGGAGAAGCAGTACCTAGAACAGATCTACGTCCAATGCCGCGGTGATCTTTTGGCGATGGCGCGGCGCCTCTTGGGGCCGAAGGGCACGGCACGTCAGGTGCATTTGAGGCTCAACCAACTGGGGCTCGGGATTAAGTCATTGCGACGTAAATTGATAGAGCAAGACGTCGGTGGTCCGAAGGAAGGTCCATGAGATCGCAGGTAGTTGGAATCATGTTTGCAGCAGCGAGCCTCCTGCCGTCGTTCGGCTTGGCCGAGGTGAGCAAGAGCTCCACTGGTTCGTCAGCATTGCCAGAACCTCCCGCAGCGGTGGCAGGGGGGGCAAGCAGTGGCTTAGGTGTCGGTGCGAAGACCGCAGACGAATGGCACGAAGCGGGCGTGCGATTGCTGCGGGAACGTCAGCTCGATGCAGCAGCTCAGTCCCTTCGCCACGCCGTTGTTCTCGACGACAGGAGCGCATTGTACGTCACTGACCTGGGATATGCCTACTTGAAGCAGCGACGACTGCTCGAGGCAGAAGCAGCCTTCAAGCAGGGAATCGAGCTGGATCCGCTGCGCTTTCACGCCTATGAGCATCTGGAGCAAAGCATTACCCAGCAACCGGAACGCTGGGAGAAACGACAGGAGCTTCTCCGCATCCTGGAGCAAGGGCTGGACGTCAATCGGGATCGAGAGACTCGTCTCAGGATCGAACTGGCGCGGATCCGTGCGGAGCGCAGCTTCGGGCTCGTGGAGCGCGCGCGAGGACACATCGAATCTCTACTTCGCCAACCGAAGCTTTCGCGACCAATCGAAAGGCAGCTCCTCGACCTGAAGGCGAGTATAGAGCAAGACGAGAAAGCACGGGCGCTGCATGATTGGCCAGAGCCACTGATCGAGCAGAGCGATCAGGTGCGACTAGCTGAGTGCGAAGACAAGGTTGGACCAGAGGACCGTAGGGCGACACTGGCCACCGCCACTGAACTGCTCACAAAGTACCCCGCTTGGCGCGCTCCCCGGTGGCTGCGGGCAAATCGTTTCGCAGAGCAGGGCAACTACGATGAGGCCGTGAAGGAGCTCACCGTATTGACGCGGCTTGCCCCCTCCGATCCACGCTATCATCGACAGCTGGGTGTGTTGCTGGCCGAGCATGGGGGACTGCTCGAGATTGAGCGGGCCGACGAAGCGCTTCGCGTGGCGCTAGCGTTGGAGCCAGAGTGGAGCGAACTCGAGCAGATGCGTCAGAAGCTTGCCGCTAGGCGACATGACTCGCCTGCCGCCAACGGTCAGCTAGGGCATGCCGCCCCGCCCCCGACCGAAAACGCCGTTCGCCTGTACGGAGAAGCGGAGTCCAGCCTTGAACTTGATCCGACAAATCGGCAGGCTGCAAAGGAGCTACTCGAGCAGGCATTGCGGGAGTCGCCAAGTTACGTCGATGCCGCGGCACTTCTGTTCACGCTCAATCGACGTGTCCACGAAGCCACGGTAACGGCGATTTGGAATGATGCGCCCGGCCTATTCTCGTTGTACCGGGAGTTCTCGCGACTCGAGCCGTCGGTACCGCGGCCCACGCTCGACGGTTGGCTGAATCGGGCGATCGAGCTCGGCAGCGTGGAGGGCCGCATGTCGCGAGCCCTCGGCAAGAGGAACCACGGCGACGTGGCGGCAGCCGAGGTCGAGCTCTCCAACTACCTCGCGTTGGTTTCCAACCGGGAAGACGTCGAGGCCGTCCAGACATTGCGGGCAGAACTTACAGACAGGAAGCACGAACGCGGCACCGAACGCGATCTGCTGCTCAACGCGCGACTGCGGCTACAGCGGGACGATGTTGAAGGCGCATTGGCGATCCTCGAAGCTCCATGCAGCGCAAGCATGGGGCCTGAGCGGTTCTTGGCGATTGGAACCGTCTACGAGCGGCAGGGAGAGAGCCAGCGCGCCCTCGACTGCTACGAGCTGGCGCTTGCGGAGGCCGCACGGAATGAGGGGGCACCGAACGTCGAGACACAGCTTGAGTGGACACAGCAAGAATGGACGCAGAAGATAACGCGACGCGCGACACGGTTGCTGGCTCGAGCTGAGGTGAACCTCTTCGAACACCCATTTGCGCGTCGTTTGGTCGAACTCTCGGCAACGCAACCAGCCGCGCTTTGGGCATTGGCTCGGCACGCGCTCGCCAGGGGTAAGTCCGAAGAGGCCGAGCGGTATGCCGCGCGTTATCTTGCTAGTGCAGATCCAGAGGACCGGTTCGTCAGGGACGCTAGAGTACTGGAGCGACAACTGGCGCAGAAGGCGCAAGCGCAATTGGCTGGGGAACGTAGACAGCGCCGACAGCTTCAGGGGATCGGACTCGTGGCACTTGCGGTCTTGGGCTTGGGCTCGTACCTCGCGCTCTTTCGGGGGAGCACGGTTGCACGGGCTATCCGCCGCAGAGCCCGACTCTTTCCGGAGCTCTCGCGCATCGTGGGCGAGCTCCGTCACGACGTATTCAAGCACCGGACCAGTGCTCTCGAGTTGCTAAGAGACGAGCAAACCACAATCGAGCAGCTGCGGAGCACGCTGCTCGACCCAGTTCCCACCTCGCAGGTGATTGCTGACGCCTACGGACGGTTAGTGTCCCTGGCAAGAGCCGAAGGAATTACGTTGCGCAGACTCCAACGCGAACCAGTATTTGGTCGCTTGGTACGGGAGCTATACGCGATGGAGCGAGCCCTCGCCGGAACAGGCGACAGGGCGACTATCCTGGCCGCGGACACGAGACTGCGCACCACTCGCAAGCAGCGTCTCGATGGGCTGCTAGCCATGGGGCCGCGGTGTCGATTGGATGCGGCCAAGATCCAAGGCTGGATTTCTGCGATCCAAGCCGAGTATGCCGCCAAGGGTAGGCCTTGGACAGTGCCGGCGCTTCAGATGAGCGATCCTTGCCTTGCATTCCCAATCGACGAGTCGGCGCTCTTCCAGATTTTTGCCAATCTCTTGCGCAATGCCGAGGCGGCGGTGGAGGGGATGGCGAGCCCCCAAATTCAAGTCGCTTTGGTGCACGCCAGTGACTTTACTGGACAACCATTGGTGCGGCTTGAGATCAGCGACAACGCGCCAGGCGAAGTGCGCGAGGAGGCGATTGAGGCTCAATCGCCAGGACGTGGTTTGGGGATCGTTCGGGATACGGTCAGGGACTGGAATGGGCATCTGGTGGTTCGGCGAGGGAACGAAGCCCATCGCAAATCGGTTGGTGTGGAGTTCCGCCAATGACGGTTCGTAGCGACCCCCGAGCGGATACGCCGCGCTTCTTGCTGTGCGAGGACGGCGATGAGTATCGCGAACGGTTCGAACGGTTCCTTGGTGCAAGGTTTCGATTCATCCAGTCCAAGCACGGCGCAGAGCTGCTCAGTCACTTGCAGGATTATCAACCCATCGCTGGGGTCCTGCTCGATCTCGACTTCCGGAGGACGGATGAGTCTCTCTTGGTTGGTGGAGATGGGCGACCGTTCTCTGGCACGAGCAGGGAAGAGCGGGCGCGCATCGTCGCCAATCAAGGGATCGCGATTCTGGCCAGCATACGTGAGAAGCACTGGCAAACGCCGGTCCTGCTTTTCGCCGATATCCACGATACACGACAACGAACCTATCTTGAGCGGGCCTTCGCCCCGGTGGAATTGATCCCGAGTCACGTCGGTCTGAATGAATTACAGCGGCGTCTGGACGATCTATCGATAATCTCTTAGCAGTTCCGATATACGTCCATTCGACTGAGCTGGCTCACGTCGTGTGACCCTCAGGGTCAGATCCAATGAGCTGGCTCACGTCGTGTGACCCTCAGGGTCAGATCCAATGAGCTGGCTCACGCCGTGTGACCCTCAGGGTCAGATCCAATGAGCTGGCTCAAGCATTGACTACCGACATATATCCATTCGCTTGAACTGGCTCAAGCTTTGACTACCGATACGGGATTGGGCTCGCACTGGCCAAACCAGCTAGGTCCTCGAGAGGCCTGACTCGACGCGCTCACGGCGAAAAGGTCCAGGTGGACATCCACCCGACGAGCGCTGTCCGACCCTGCACGTTGTTACTGACGAGCGGGGCGACTGCGAATGCTGAATGGCTCGATTGTGGGCGTGAAGCGGCGCTGTGCGCGCCATCCTTCAGCCGCTCCCCGGGAGCAACGCGGGGAGCACGTCGGCGCCGTTCATCGGCAGCACCCCCAGCTTCGTCGTTCAGTATCGAGTATCGTTTCTCCTAGCGCCATTGCTGGCCGTCGTTGGAGGACTCGGTTGCGCGTGGACGGCGCTGAAGAATCCCAAAGCGATCCTGGCGCTCGGGAAGAAGCGGATTCCCACGATTGTCATCGGTCTACTTGCCGCGCTGACAGGTGTCCTCAGTCTGAGCTTCAGCATTTGGATACGGTTGGACTAGCAGCTCGAGCGGCAAGCAGGTTGGAAATCCCATCTCGCCGGCCTTTTGCCGCAACTTGGCGAGTATTTCCGGGGTCCCGCCGTCGAAGGTATCGTCGTACTGCTCGACCTCGAGCAGTGCCACGTCCGCGTGCGCGCGTGGACGCGGCCCGCTCGAAAATCCTGCCACTGTCGCTTGCGCGCGAGGAGTCATTGGATGCGGGGGTTGGTTGAGCGGCGTGGCGGTCGCATATGTTCCACAACCGCCAACGAGAGCCGCGAGAAGTAACCATAGATAGCGAGTCATTGCGGGCGCCGTATACAAGTCCTGTGCCCGAGTTACGGCCGCAACAGCGAAGCGAGGGTGATGAAGTGCGCACAGCTGGAGGTAAGCCTTCGTACCGCCGGGCAACCGATGGTCGCTGGATCGGCGAGCAAACGATTCGGAGACGAGCGCCTAGGAATTGTGTCGAGGAGCGGCCGCGCCATATTGCTACTTACGGCGCACCCAGAATCGTTCGTTCTGGCGGTACAGACACACCCAAGCGAAGGTCTCGACGGCCAATAAAATTCACGTGCACCCTTCCCGAACATGAGATGTCAATCCTTTTGCTGTGACGGCCCTGAGAAATCGCCCTCACTTCCCGGTGGGGAAATGGCACAGCAAGAGCGGAAGGTCGGAAGACTCGGGGATGGAACTGACGAGGTAATCGGTGCGCCCGGGCCCATCCGCAATCAGAAGTCTATCCCCTTACCTCCCGTCAAGGAACTGCCACACAGCAAGAAACACCAAGATCAAAAGCCCCCAAAGGACCAACATCCGTTTGCCGAGCGGCCTCAGAATCGCAAACGGTGACTTCAATGGCTTTCCACATTGCGATTGCGGACACGCATAGGCTTCTGTCGACACTTGGTGTTGGCAATCCGGACATTCCGCGAGAGGCATGGCGCGCCACAGCGTACCAGATGGCACCAGAAGCGGAAATGGTCATCTTTGGGCGTCACCTATCTGAATAGTCTACGCGGTGGGCTGGCCGCGTGCGACCTTGCCAGCAAGCGCGCCGGATCGGTCGCAGTGCTGTGTCAGATGACTGCGCATCCAACCCGTTACCACGACGCACAACCCAAAACAGGAATGGACGCCAGTCGAAGGGCCCGTCTCGACGATTGGGCAGTGAGGCGTCGGCGGCATCGACGCGGGCCGGCACTTTCAGCCAATTGAGCCGAATTGCGTGGTCGCACTTTGCGCCCCACCCCTTAGCCAATCTCGGTTATCGTGCCCTAAGCATGCGGATTGTCGACCAGGCGCGCCTTTGGTTTCGAGAGGGCAACAGCGACAAGGTTTACGAAGTGGATCTGGTGGAGATCACCGTGGGTCAACACGTCGTGAATTTTCGCTTTGGACGGCGCGGTACAGCTCTGCGCGATGGGACGAAGACACCGCTGCCAGTTTCGCTCGAACAGGCGCGTTCAATCTTTACGACACTCGTCGCCGAGAAGACGGCGCGCGGGTACAAGCCGCTGAACGACGATCAGTCGGCCCAGCAAGGCACGAACGGCGATCGAACTAGGGAGCCGAAGTCTGCGGACCCAGCGCAGCGCACGGAGCAGCTGCTACTCGAGGCCTTACGGCTCGGTCGTCGCAGCAAGATCCCGATCCATCTCGTGGTGCGCAAGGTAGGCGAACGCGGGCTGAGGCAAGCAGAACCGTATCTGCTCGAGCTGCTGGCAGCCGAGACGTCACCGCGCGGGGAAGAGCAGCCAGCGCTGCGTCACCATCTGCTTGTTGCCCTTGGGCGTTGTGGCACCACGCGCTCCGTCGCGGCGCTGCGCGCTGTTGTTGACGATGCTGCGGCACCCCGCCACTTGCGTGACGTGGCATTGCTCGCGCTCACGACGGTTGGCGGCGCCGAGCAACGCCAACGAGCACGCGAGTCCGTACCCCCGGAACTCATGCCGCATCCGAGCGAGGACTTGACGGAGCGCGTGCACGCGGCAGAGCTGTTACTCGCGCGGAACCCACAACGGGCACACGCCGCGATTCTTTCACTGTACGCGAGCGCACTCGCGAGGCCAAAGGACGCGCAGAGTGTGGAACCCGGTTCGGGGCCGAACCTCGATCGACTCGCGCGACGTATCGTGTTCGCGGTGGTCCGGATCGCACGCGCGGCAGGTGAAGAACTCGGCCTATTACGTGCATTGACCTGGGCTGCCGAAGTGCGGCGCGACGCGGAGCTGTTTGCGCTACTGACGCGTCAATTCGAGAATCAAGCCGCAGAAGTTCGGGAGTCGGTGAACTACTTTCGTCGACGGGCTGCTCGCACGCTTCGTCGGCTGGGCAGTGTCGGTTCAGTCGACTACGTGCCGATGGCTACTGAGTTACTGCTGCAATACCACGACCAGGACGCCGAGCGCATCGTGCGCTCCGAGCACGGGATTTGGGACGAGTTCGCACACTATCACGCGCTCAATCTCGTGCTCTATGGCAACAGCAGTCGTTACGCTCGCGCCGCGCATCGGCGAGCCACGTGGCGTTGCCGTGCGGGATACGAGCCTGGCGGAGCCGTACCCACGACTCGGGAGGAGTCGTTCCCCGAGCTCTGGGACAAGCAGCCATCGGCTCTGTGGCGGCTTGGGATCTCCGATGCCGCGAGTGTCGTGATCCAGTTCGCGGTGCGGGCGTTGCGCGATCAAGCTGCGTACCTTGCTCAGATCGGGGACGAAGAGCTGGCGCACGCCCTCGGTCGGGCGCGGCGCCCAATGCGGCAACTCGCCTTCGAGATCACGCGGCAGCGTGCTCCGAATCTCGTCTTGGCACGCGCAGCGCTCGATTCGGAACTCGGCGAGGCCGGCGAGTGGGTGCTGACTTGGATCCGGAGCACGCCTGGATTGCTGGGACAGCACGCGGAACTCCTGGCGCTGCTCATCACTGCCAAGAGCATCAACGTCCGTGATGCAGTGGGGTCGTTGGCGCGCGGGCTCACCCTCGAGGGGGCACTCGGTCGCGAATTGGTGCTTTCGTCGATTGCGATCCTGATGGGGCTCGAGGACACACCGACTGACGAGCAACGCGCGGCGAGTGCAGCAAGCTTTCTGCTCGCGCGCGCGACCAGCGCGTTATCGGACTTGGGCGTGGCCGTGCTGCACGATCTGGTAACGCACCCGTTGGCGAGTGTCGCGGAGTTCGGGGCAAGCTTGGTACTGCGGCGTTCTGAACGGACTGCACTCGAACAGACGTTGCTCGATGGCGTACTGGGCTCGAAACACGCGGCGGTGCGTGCGATCGGCGCGCGGATTGTCGCGAATACACCGCCCGAGTTAGTCAAAGACGAGCCCGACGTGCTTGTTCAGTGTGCGTTGAGCAACAACACGGAATTGCGGGTGGGCACGCGTGGGCTCGTCGGCACCGTGGCACAGCGCTTCCCGGAGATCGGTAAGTTGGTCGCGGCCCAGCTCGTCGATGCACTGCTGACGCGCCAAGCCGAAGGGGTCCCGGCACACATCGTATCGCTGCTGCGGAAGGAACTTCACGCTTGTCTACCCCAGCGCACCGCGGCCCAAGTACTGAAACTGGTGGGAGCGCTTTCGCCGCACGCGCGCGAATGCGGCGGCCTCTTGTTGGGAACACTCGGCCCAGACGAGTTCGAACTCGACGCCCTCGTGAGGCTCGCGCATCACGAGATCTTGTCGATTCGGCAAGGTGCCTGGATCTTGCTGCAGGGGGCAAAGGACAGGTTTCAGGTCGCGCCTGCGGCTCTGGCGCGACTCTGTGACGCTCGCTGGGAGGACACTCGTGCCTTTGCCTTCGAGTTCGTCCGCAGCTTCCCTGGCGATCAACTAGTGCCAGACACAGTGATCGCGATTCTTGACAGCATCGAACCGCTAGTGCAGCGCTTTGGGCAAACGCTGTTGCACGAACATTGGCGCGACCAAGACGCGGAGCGCTACTTGCTGCGACTCTCGGAGCACCCATCGAGCAACATTCAACTGCTCGTCACCACTCTCTTGGACCGCTACGCGCGGGGCAACCTCGCACTGCTTGAACGACTATTGCCGTGCCTAACCACCGTGCTCTGCCAAGTCAACCGCGGGGGCATCGCCAAGCAACGGGTGCTCGAGTTTCTACGCACGGAAGCGCTGTCGAGCCGCGAAGCAGCGCAGCTCATTGCTCCGTTGTTGGAGCGCCAATCGTTGACGCTCGCCGTCAGCCACAAGGCGCCCATCATCGCCACCATGGTTAGCCTGCACGAGCGCTACCCGGAGGTGCCGGTGCCACTCGTGCCACACCCCATCACCGTTCAGGAGCGGAGTCGTCGTGGAGTTTGAGCATCGATACGCCAAGTCCTCCTCGGTCGCAGAAGGGGCGGATGGCAGCGCGCTATCCTTCGCACCGGATCTACTCCGAACGCCCACGTTCTTTCGCGGCGCGGTACGCGATGCGCTAGCGTTTCGTGAGGCGATGAGCGCATTGCACGACGTAGTAGTTTCCGACCTGCGCTTCGTGCCAAAGGATCGTACCCGGTACCTCGAATGGCGAGCCCAGCAGGAAGAGGTCGATCTCGTCGCGGTGGCACGCGACCAGTTGAAGAATGCAGCCGAAATCGAGCGTGTTCAGTCAGAGCTCGGCCCACTCGAGGCGCGCATCCACGCCGCTCGATCAGCCTTCTACGCGGCACGAGCGCGCTATTACAACTATTTATACGAACACGATCGCGAGCTTTGGTTCAAGCTCGATCCGGTGATCACGGTGCATCCGGATCAGATCTTCTTCGAATGCTTTTCGCGAGACGAGTCGAGCTACGGTCGGCTGGCGGCGAATTACGAAGCATTCGAGGAGCTCGGGGAGCGAGAATGCGGCACCACCAATATCGACTACTCGGAGGCACTCTACTCAGAGTTTCAGAAATTGCGGAGCTACAAGCGGACCTGTCTGGAGGTAGATCCGTCGGGGTTCTCGGCTGCCACCTCGGGTGAGAGTCATCGGGAGGTGAAGATCGACGTGCCCGAGAGCTGGGTGCGCGGCTTACTCCAAGTCTCGTCGGCGATGACCTTGCCCACCACGGCATTCGACTTACACCCGATGGACGTCCACAACGTATGTTTCGTGCTTCGGCGCAACAAGGAGCTACTGGGGCCGCGTTCGCTGCGCTATCGCCTCCGCCCAGGGCAGCCGATCTCGATCGTGATCGAGCCGTGGGGGATTGAGGTGCGCTGTCCGCGCAGCCTTTATCACGGCCCTGAGGAGCGGGAGATCCGCGTCTGGGGGCGGCGGCGCTTGCACGTGCTCGAACGCCTGTTGCCGCGCGCGCGTCGTGTGCGGGTGCACCTTCTGGGAACGGGCCTACCATCATTTTACCTGGTTGATCTAGGACAGTTCTCATTCACCTTGGGGCTTTCCGGGTGGACGAAGAACGACTGGGCTGCGGCCAGCAACTTCGATCTGATGGCATCGCGCGAGGACGTGGATGACGACACGCGCCAACGTGTGTTTGCTCAATTGGGCCAGGTTTGGCGGGCAACACCCGCCGAATTGGCTAAAGAGCTCAGCTTGGCGGAGCCGCTGGTGACGAGTGCACTCGCGGGCTGGGTGCAAGCAGGTCGGGCAATCTACGATCTGGAACACGGCGTGTATCGAAAGCGGGAACTGGCGCGTGAGCCGCTGCCGATGGAGGCACTACGCTTCGCCAGCAAACGCGAACAGGATGCCGCGCTTTTGCTGCACCAGGCCAAGATTGCCGTCGACGAAGTGTCTGAGCAGGACGGGCGAGTGAGAATTGCCGGACGCATCCAACACCGCGGCCGTGTTACGTCAACCTGGTTAGTGCTCGACGCGGATCGGCGCTTGGTCGAGGGAGCGTGCAGCTGCGACTACTTCATTCGCAATCGTCTCTACCGCGGGCCGTGCGATCACTTGCTGGCGTTGCGAGCCGCTGAACGGCGGGGGATCTCCGATCCAATTGACGCCAGTGCAACGGTCGACGCAGCCCCTACACGGCGCTCGCGCGTCAACCGCGCGGCCGAAGGAGCGGTCACCGAAACCGCTAGGCGCATGCCGCGCTGGCAAATGGTGCTTCTGATCGTCTGGGCACTGTGGCTGCTTGGGCGACTGCTCACGAAGCTATTCAGCCGCTGAGGTTCTTGCAGGCTGTCTCGCCATCTGAGATAGTGGCGAATGCGTGGCAAGAGGCGCTCTAGGACCTTGCAATTCGGGCGGTGGATCGCCGTCCATGAACTTACGCTGCACATGCGTCACTGGCTCGCTCAATACTGTGTCAATATAACGAGCTGGTAGCGATACCGAGAGGGATCCCCTTTAGGGATCGTATGCACCACCAGCACGTCGTATTGACTCGAGTCGAGACAATCCAGTCCCAAGAGAGAACGAAGGTAGCCGCTTGCCACGCACTGTCTCCTAGCTGCCATGTCCGACGCACTTCCTCCGCGCACTCGAAAGGAGCTCTACGAGCGCATCGCACGTGGCCAACGCGCCGATGTCACGCTCGAGGAGATGATTCGTCTCGGGTTCTGGACCGAGGATCGCCCAGTCAGCACTGAGCCGCAGGCGGAGGCGCGGGTGAAGGAGCTCCAGCGGAGGCTGTCCGAGCTGCGCCAAGAAGCCGCGACCCTCACCAATTTGAAGAAGCTGGCCGAGGCGGCCAAACAAAAACGCATGGCAGAGTCGCGGCAGCGGCGGCTCGAGACCAAGCAGCGGCACCTAGCTGAACGCGCGGCAAAACGAGCGGCGTTTCAAGAGCGCAAGCAACGAGAGCTCACGTACCTAGGATCGGAAGTTTCAGCTGGTCTTGGCCCTGTGCCGGATCGGCGGCAGACGAATGAGTCGGCACTCGCGACGCACGATTTGCCCGTGCTGCCGGATCCGCCGGCTCTTGCCCAAGCGCTCGGATTATCGCTCTCCGAACTGCGCTTTCTCGCGTACAGCCGTGAGGTGTCGACCGTGACCCAGTACCGTCGCTTCGAGATCCCGAAGCGCAGTGGGGGAACGCGCGTGATCTCCGCGCCACGCAAACGCCTGAAAGCCGCCCAACGCTGGATCCTCGACGCACTGCTGACGCGGCCCACGCTCTGCGAGCAGGCTCATGGCTTCCGCAAGGGTCGGTCGATTGTGACCAACGCGCGACCGCACGTTGGAGCCGAGGTGGTGGTGAACGTCGATCTGCGCGACTTCTTCCCCACAGTGACCTATCCGCGTGTGAAAGGGCTATTTCGCAAACTTGGTTATTCCGAAGAAGTGGCGACGCTCCTCGCGCTACTCTGCACGGAAGCCGATACCGTGGAAACCGAGCTCGACGGTGTCACCTACTACGTGGCCCAAGGCCGGCGGCATTTGCCGCAAGGTGCTCCGACGAGCCCGGCGCTCACGAATCTCCTGTGTCGTCGTTTGGATCGGCGACTGAGCGGCTTCGCGTGTAAACACGGGATGGTCTACTCGCGTTATGCCGACGATCTCACGCTTTCCTCGGCGCTTGGTACTACCGCCCCCGTGGGTGCCATGCTCGCGGTGCTCAAAAAAGTCGTGGAGGGTGAAGGCTTCGTGCTGCACCCAGACAAAATCAGTGTCAAGCACCGCGGGCGGCGCCAGGAAGTGACGGGCATCGTCGTCAATGACCGGTTGAGTGTCGATCGACGCACGATGAAACGGTTTCGTGCCTTCTTGTATCAGCTCGAAAAGGATGGCCCCGCGGGTAAGCACTGGGGCAAGGGGACCGATCCGATATCGTCCGCCGTTGGGTTCGCCAATTACCTATTCATGGTCGATCCAGAACGGGCCTTGCCGCTCCGTCAACGCGCCCTCGCTCTGCGTGCGAAGCACCGTGACGCGAATTCGTGAGCGTGACGCCTCTATATTGACACAGTAGTAGTCGCGACGGGCAAACAAGACCACTACCACTGCAAGAGCAAGCCCAGTCCCCGAGGCGCAGGGGCAAGATGCCACCGCAATGCGCTCTGGTTAGGACGCGAGAACTGGCGCTGGTATTCCGCGAGATCGTCCATGGCGCGCATCGGCTGGGTGAAGATCTGCGCTTCCGCGATCACAAGACTCAGGGCAGCGCACTCGGCGCCATCGACGGGCTGATGAAAGCCGACCCAGAGCACGAGGCCCTGGGCCGCGGCAACCGCAGCGCCGAGCGCGTGTGGCAGCCAAGACCGGCCCAAACGCTCAGCATCGGCGTTAGCCTTCAAGTTCCTCAGAGCGAACGGTACATGATCGCGCAGTTTGGCGAGGAGTACTTGGCCTATGCCAAGCACACCGGGCGCTTCGTGCCGCGTTTGCGACGCCGGTAACTGCAGACCATCGTCAAGCGGCGATCTTTTTTGTCGTTGCGGCGCGGAAACGACAGCGCGCGTAGCGCAATGTGCCGGCGATATACCGAAGACTCGCAGCAATGATGCCCGAAAAGCCATCACCATACCCCGACATCCTGAGGCATGGTGACGGCTACGGACCTAGAAGGCAAGAAGAGGCTTTCTCAGTCGGTTGAAGCTTCTTCGGACACGTTCACGACAAAGGAATTCGAGGTACTTTCGCCTCGATACTCTGCGACGACCGTCACGGTGGCTACTCCACTCACGGTGCCGGTCCGAATCACCCCGTGCCGATTGACGGAAACAATCTCCGGCCGATTGCTGCTATAGCGAATCCGCAAGTCACAGGGAAGGCTGCGACTCTCTCCCTTCGTGATGTAGCCGAAGATCCTGTCGTCGCTCAGCGTGACCGTCGGCCGCGGATCGATAATCGCGTTCTGCGGGAATTGCAGGCGATGAATGATCCCCGAAGCGTCATCACCCTGAACAATCGGCTTCACCGTCACAACCGACGGCTCAACCTTTAGACTGCCCGTCACCCGCACGAATTCCGTGGCTTCGATATCAGAAGCCGACTTGCCAATCTGGATGCCGTAATGCCCATTGTCGATGACCATTCGACCCTGTTCTGGGTCGAAGAAGGCCAGGCTCTTCACGTCGATCTTGAACTCCACGCGCTTCGTCTCACGAGGCCGCAAGAAAACCTTCTGGAAACCCGCCAAGCGCTTCTTCGGTCGCTCGAGCGAGGCGTCGGCAAACGGAGTACTCACGTAGAGCTGAATTACCTCCGCACCAGCGATGCGTCCGGTATTGGTGACGTACGCCGTCACTTCGATATCGCCGTTGGCGTCGACGTGATGTCGGTCGACTTGTAGGTGAGAGATCGTCGTATCCGTGTAGCTCAAACCGTAACCAAACGGGAACTCAACATCGCCAGTAAAGTATTGGTAAGTACGACCCTTACTGGTTTCGCTCGGCCGAAGGCTGTAATCCGAAGTGGGAGGAAGCTGGTTGACGTCTTTGTACCAAGTGAATGGCAGATGACCGCTCGGGTTCTTCTGCCCGAACAGGACGTCAGCAAGGCCCTCACCTTTGCGTTGTCCGTTGTAGGAACTCCAAAGAATCGCCGAGACTTGGCTCTCGAACGCGCCCAATTCAAACTGACCGATGGACTCCATGTAGACAACGGTGTTCGGGTTCAGTGCCGCAACCTTGGTGATGAGCGAGTCTTGGGCGCCTGGTGCCTTTACGCTGACGCGGTCCGCTTCCTCCGCCGCGTTGCTCTTGTCGTCACCCACATAGACAATCACCGCGTCGTAATCTGCCGTCGACTGAACCGCTGCTTCGTCGACCTCGATGACTGCAGCCGAATACTGACCGCCATTGTCTGGTCTGGCTGAGGTGAACCCATTCACGTAATCCACCACCGCACCCGGGTTGATCGCTTGAACTGCGGCCTTGATACCATCGAAGCCGTTCACCGTCTTTGCTATGGCGGACGGATACGGATCGCTCGAGTAGCCACCTAGATAGACACGCAAATTCGGGTTGGCGAACTGGTCTCCCTGATCCATCGTGTAATAGTAGTTGCTCGCGTAATAGCCAACTACCGCGACGCGATACACCCCGTTGGACGGGACCTTGAGGGGCAAGAGCTTGCCGACGCTGCCGTCCTTCTTTTTGGTTTCTCTGTTCTTGAGTAGAACGATGGATTCGTCGGCGATCTTCCGGGCTAGCGCGAGCCGCTCCGGGGTGATGGTGACCGCGCCATTGCTTTCCGCGCTCACCCAAGTTCCTCGCGGCAACCTAGCGCGTGCTTGAGTTACCCAAGGGACGTTCTCGTCGTCCTCGAACTCACCGAGACGAATCCGTGTCGCGAACAGTCGTGTTGCAGCCACATCCACGTCGTGCTCACTGACGATGCCGGTCGGTGTCGCGATGCGACTCGAAATGGCGAGTGGGAGCTGGTTACGGTAATTGAAGGAGTTGCTCCATCCCTCGTTGCAGTTCAAATCCACGCCCGCGGTCAGCGCGTAAGCGTGGGCTTCGACCGCGGTGATCGTGCGCCCCAGTTCCACCGGTTGCCAATTTTGCTTGTTCGCCGCATACATCGTGAAGATGGAATCACAATCGGTGGTATAGAACCCTTTGAAGCCAAAGGTTTCACGCGCGAGGGTGTCGATCATGTACACGTTGGCTGACATCGGGATGCCATTGACCCGGTTGTAAGCAGTCATGATCGATGAAGGATTGCTCGCTTTGACGATATCGCGGAACTGACGCGTATAGTACTCACGCAGGGATCGCTCGTCCAAAGTAGGACCGCCCGTGAGCCGGGTTCGCTCGTCGTTATTGGCAGCATAGTGCTTAATCGTCGTGCTGAGCTTCAAGTACCCCTTACTCGCCGCCAACAACTTGCCTTTCTGGTCCTTACC
>JBLNFG010000339.1:0-2559 GCA_050263495.1 Myxococcales bacterium
TACACCTCGTCGATCTCGGGGGCGACTACTGTATCGAGGTCGGCACGCGAGCAGGCGCCCAGCTGACGAATTTCCCTGGATTCTTCGCTGCTAGCGACGCTGATTTGCAGACACGCAATCAGGTGCTCCAGCGAAAGTGGGACCGCTTTCCGTATCGTCTGGACTGTGACGTGACAGACTTGCCACCCTTACTGGGCGCAGCATACGAGAGCCCGCATTGGCAAGAACTTGGGGATCAATGCCTTGCCTGTGGCATGTGCACGCAAGTATGCCCGACCTGCTATTGCTTCAACGTCGAGGACGACGTCAACCTGCAGCGCACTCAAGGCCAGCGCTTTCGGTCGTGGGATTCGTGTCAGGTGAATGATTTTGCGGTGGTCGCCGGTGGTCACAATTTCCGCGAAAAACGTGCAGCAAGGCAGCGGCACCGCTTCATGCGCAAAGGCAAGTACCAGTTCGACGCCAATGACATGGTGGGCTGCGTTGGATGCGGCCGTTGTGCGACGGCCTGCCTGGTCCACATCACTCCAATCACTACCTTCAACAAACTTTGGCGCTTGAAGCTCGAACGTGACAAAAAGATGCAGGAGGCGCCATGAAGACGTTGCTCGAAGAGGTAGAGAGTGCGCCCTCAATCTACCTGCCTGTTCCGGCCCGAATCGTTGCGGTCGAGCCCATTACTCCGCTCGAGAAACTGTTTCAGGTCGCGTTGCCCAATAACCTCCTGGTCCGCCATCAACCGGGCCAATTCGTTCAACTCACGGTCTTCGGTGTCGGTGAAGCGCCAATCAGCATCACCTCTTCCCCGAGCCGCAGCCAAAGCACGTTCGAGCTGGCGATCCGCAAGGTTGGCGACTTGACGCGGGTGATCCACGAAATG
The DNA here is from genome assembly GCA_050263495.1 of Myxococcales bacterium. Classification (GTDB taxonomy): domain Bacteria; phylum Myxococcota_A; class Polyangia; order Polyangiales; family Polyangiaceae; genus FEN-1139. The sequence goes on from JBLNFG010000339.1 coordinate 881, forward strand.
CGCCCTGGCTCAATCGTGGGTGTGCGCGGTCCATTTGGTCGAGGCTTCCCGTTGGAGCGCTTTCGCGGAAAAGATCTGCTGCTGGTTGCTGGGGGGTGCGGCATGGCGCCCTTGCGTTCACTCATCCGTCAGGTGTTGGACGAACGCGGCAACTACGGCAAAGTGCAGATTCTTTACGGCGCGCGTTCGCCTGCCGATCTGATGTTCAAACGTGAACTGATCGAGTGGGAGAATCGCAGCGACGTCGATCTTTACCTCACGGTCGACACACCGGATACGGAGTGGGACGCCTGCGTCGGTATCGTGGCCAACCTATTCCCCGAGGTGAAGGTCGATCCGCGCAATGCCGTCGCCGCAATCATTGGACCACCCGTCATGTACAAAAGCGTGATCGGGCAGTGCAAGATCAAGGGCCTTGCAGACGGGAATATCTGGGTCAGCTTCGAACGCAGAATGCGTTGCGGAGTCGGCAAGTGCGGGCACTGCCAGATGAATCACATCTATACCTGCCAACGTGGTCCAGCCTTTGTCTATTCGGAGATTAAGGGTCTCGAGGAGGCATTCGCATGACCGACGCTCGTCCAGATAAGCCTCGGGTTGCCTGCTTCGACTTTACTAGCTGCGAAGGCTGCCAACTGACGGTCATCGATTCACTCGAAGAGAGCCCAGAGCTGCTCGAGGTGATCGAGATCGTGGAATTTCGCGAAGCCGTCACGGGGACCGCCGAGAGTTATGACATTGCCTTGATTGAAGGCTCGTGCACCCGAGCATCGGACGAAGCACGCCTGCGTCAGATTCGAACCCGCGCTCGTTTCGTGGTGGCCTTAGGTGCGTGTGCGCACATCGGTGGAATCAACGCGCTCAAAAACCAATTGACTGAAGAGGAGTCGGGCAGGCTAGTTTATGGGGAGAAAGCCGTGCTATTCGAGTCATACCCGGCTCGGCCGATTGCGGCGGTAATTCCGGTGGACTGCACCATCCCAGGCTGTCCGATCAACACCAAGGAATTCCTGCGCATTATCACGCTATTGATGCAGGGCCGACTCCCTGATCTAATCGACTACCCCGTCTGTATCGAGTGCAAGTTGGCGGAGACCCCCTGCGTTTACACGCTGGGCCGCACCTGTCTCGGCCCGATCACGCGCGCAGGGTGCGGCGCGATCTGCCCTGCGCACGGTTATCAGTGCGTTGGGTGCCGGGGCCTGACGTCGAACGCCAATATCGCGTCGCTGCGCCAAGTCATGGCGGAACACGGCCTGTCCGAGGTTGCGATAGAGAGTTCTCTGAAACTGTTCTTGAGCTGGCAGCTAGCCCGCGATCCGAAGCAGGAGCCGACCCATGCCTAACGTGACGGTAGACGTGCACCACGTGACCCGTGTCGAAGGCCACGGCAACATCGTGGTCGAAGTCAAGAACGGCGAACTTGTCAGTTGCCGGTTCGAGGTAATCGAGACGCCGCGCTTCTTCGAGGTCATGCTGCGAGGCCGACCGTACTTGGACGCGTCCCACATTACGTCGCGTATCTGCGGGATCTGCTCGGTGGGTCACGCGACAACCTCATTGCGCGCGACGGAACGAGCCTTGTCCATCTCCGTCAGTGAACAGACTCGCCGGCTACGGAAGCTGAACTTGTTCGGCGAGATCTTGGATAGCCATGTCTTGCACGTTTACATGTTGGT
>JBLNFG010000340.1:0-10940 GCA_050263495.1 Myxococcales bacterium
ACAGCCTCGGCGCTGACGACCGCCAGTACCTCGACAACGAGTTCCAGTCATTGAATCAAGAAATCAGCCGAATTCAGGAGTCGACTCAGTTTAGCGGAAATAAGCTGATTTCCGGTACGGATAGCGTCGGCACGCTCAAGTTCCAGGTCGGTCTTACCGACGATGCGAACGACCAGATTGAAGTTAGTTTCGCAAACCTAGACTTCGGTGTCGGCACCCTCGCACTGACGGATGGTGACACCGCACGCACCGTACTCACGCAAATCGATGCCGGCATCGACAACGTCTCGCAAGCTCGTGCCACCTTCGGTACGGCCGTCAATCGACTGGAAGTCGCCACCAACAACATTCAGACGATGCGTCTGAACATCTCGGCCGCAAATTCACGGATCCGCGACGTGGATGTAGCTGATGAATCGGCCAAGATGGCCAAGAGCCAGGTGCTATCTCAGTCTAGCGTCTCGATCTTGGCGCAAGCAAACCAGCTGCCCCAGCTCGCGTACAAGCTGATCGGTGGCTAACTGTAAAGGGAGCCGGGCTTCCCCGGCTCCTTTTCTTTACTGCTCGAGGAGCTGACGAGGTGTTGCTATGGCAGGCACTATCACGATGTCGGGACTTGCATCGGGCATTGACGTAGGTTCAATGATTGATGCCCTCGTCTCAGCGCGGGGTGCCCAACAGACTGCCATTAAGTCCCGGATCACGGCGACACAGTCGGCCTCGTCGGCAATCAGCGACGTTGGCTCATTGCTCGGCAAACTGAAGACGTCCGTGGACGCACTCTCTGAGCCACGCGAGGCCCAAGGGTTCTCGGCAACGTCGAGTGATACAGCAGTAAAGGCGGCAGTAACCGGCGCGGCGGGCACGGGACGTTACGAGGTAAGTGTAGGCCAACTAGCTCAGTCCTATCGTTCGTACTCGAATGCCTACGACTCCGCGAAGACCGAGCTTGGCGAATATGGGGCAATGAATATCCAAGTCGGAGCTGGCGATCCTGGCATTGTCATGGTCGAAACCACCGACACGCTAAACAGCTTGGTCGAGAAGATCAATAACGCCAGTTTGGGAGTGCGAGCTAGCACCTTTTACGACGGTTCGAAGTATCGCATTCAACTCGCCGGTGAGAATTCTGGCGCTGACAACGTCGTCAACGTGACTGGAGTCGACCTCGGGCTCAAGGCCAATCTGAAACAACAGGCGCAGGATGCGAAGCTGACCATAGATACCTTCGAGGTTACCAGTCACACCAACCAGATTACCGCAGCAATCCCGGGAGTGACATTGAGTCTGACTCAGAAGACCACCGCCCCAGCGGTGATAGAACTCGCGAGTGATCCCGATGCCCTAAAGACGAAGCTCCAGAGTGTTGTAGACGCATACAACGCCGTGGTCAACAAGGTCCATACCGTCGCGGGATTTGGTCCCACGAAGGCGAGCAACGCTTCCCTAGCCGGTGACACGACATTACGCAGCCTGACCTCGAGAATGTCCAGCACTTCGCGCGCCGTCGTGGAGACCGGCACCGATTATAAGACACTCGCATCCATCGGCCTCAGTATCGCCCGAGACGGTACGATGTCGCTCGATGGCACAAAGCTCAGCAAAGCTCTCAGCGCGAACCCTGAGGCAGTCACCAAGATCCTTGCTGGAACTTCCACCAGCGACGGTATCATGGACTCAATGAGTAGCGTGGCGGATCTGTTCAACCGAAGCAACACAGGGCTCCTGGCGAACAAACGCGCCACGCTGGATTCAAGCCTGAAGAAGCTCCAGGCGCGCGCCGATGCTCAACAGGACCTTCTGGAAAATTATCGTACGCAATTGGAGAAGCAGTTCTCGGTGATGGAGGAGGCATACAGCAACGCCAACACCGTTTCAGCGTACTTGGCGGCGATGTCAGGCAACGGCAACAGCAGGGGATGAGCGACCGCGAGTTACAGTCCGTAGTCTCCAAGGTACTCTTGACCGACGCAATGCACGAGGGTGGCCCAACGACTTCACAGAAACGCATCGAGACAGGTAACATGTACGAGAACACCGCACGTCGCTACCAACAGGTTCAATCTACGACGCTAACGCCCGGCGAGCTTCTACTCGCCCTGTACGATGGCATGTTTCGGTTTCTGAAAAGCGCGAAACTGTGCTTCGAGAAAGGGCAAATGGCACGGGGTCGTGAGTTCCTCATGCGCACCTACTCCATCCTGAGCGAGTTACTGATCGCGCTCGATCGGTCCCAGGCCCCAGAGCTGTGCGCTCAGCTCGCCTCAATCTACGGTTTTTGCATGGACCGCATTTCGCAGGCGAACGCCAGAGCGGCAATAGCTCCCATCGACGAAGTCATTCGAACGCTGACCCCCCTCAAGGAGGCCTGGGCAATCGCCGTCCCTGAGGCAATTCGCAATCCGGCGCGTTAGCCACACCATTGAGCGAGGCAGCGAAACGCCCGACCAAGCCGCTGGCCATGGCTGCAACGCACGTTGAACCCATTCTGTGCAATCCACGCTATATCCAAGGCAGCCTTCCCGGCGAGGTTTGGGCCCACTTTCGTTCTGGGACGGTTGTTCGTGCCGGTCGAGACCGTGCCCGGCACTACCCAGGGTTGGAAGGACTCGCACCCCCAACGCTCGGGCTTTACCTTCACTTCGATCAACTCGGTATTCCTGCAAACCACGTCGTTGATGCGGGGTGTGGCGCAGGAGCGGGTTTACGGCACCTAGCGGCCACCTACCATCGCGTAACAGGCGTGGATGTCAATGCTGCCGCGTTGCGCTTCGCCAAGGAACTCGCTCCTGAGGCTCGACTTACCGCTGCCGATCTCAACACGTTCCAAGCCGATTCAGCGTCACAAGCAGCTTACTTCGTCGATGTCCTCGGACACGTGACGGAACCCGTGCGAGCAATACTTCGAATCGCCCAAGGCCTAGATGGATGCCGGGTCTTGTGCATTGCTGAGCCCATTATCAAGATGGATCAATGTTTGGCGCCCCCTGCGCGCCGCGCATTCTCCGCACGCACGATGCATTCACTCCTAGCAAGGGCTGGCTTCTGCGCGGAGCAATGGCTGGAATGCTCGCGTGATTACCTGCTCTGTTACGCCGTAGGTCGACGCGATCGAACCGTCGATACGCTTCAAGCGGCAGAGGAGCATCTGAATCAGAGCCAACTCCACGTGGCTGAGTTGCTGGCACGCCGGGCATGCCAATCGGACGTGGCCAGCCTGAGGTACGAGGCTCTACTTACGCTTGCGCGTGTTCAATATCAGCAGTCACAGCGAGATGCCGTCGTCGCTACGCTGGTTGAAGCCAGCCAGCTCGAACCCACTGACCCACGAGCCATAGCAAGCCTCTCTCTTCTCGCCTATGCCGCAGGCTCCGATTCGGAAGCCTTCGCACTCGCGCGAGAGGCCTTCGCGCTCGATCCGACCGATCTCACGTCAGTGACGACGCTCGCCACGCTGCTGCATGATGCCGACCCGAGGTCGGCTCTCGAGCATTGGCAAACGGCGCATGCACTGGCACCTGATCACACCGGCGTGGTAGCTCAATTGTGCGACGCTGCCGTCCGTGTGGGCGACTTCGCAGCGGCCGTCGCCGCTCTCGAGCAGTCCAGACGCTACGATACTGCGGCGCATAGTATTTCCGGCACCTTGTCGTTGGCGTGGCTGCTAGCGCGCGTCGGGCGCTCGCAGCAGGCTGCAACCATTGTCCGTCGCACCGCGCTAGCGAATCCCAACGCGCCAGGATTCAAGGAGCTCTGTGAGTTCCTTGAAAAACAGACCCCGCACTAACCAGCGTCGCCTCGCGTGCCACAATTCTCAGATAACTAGCACTTCGCGAGAGCGCATTGGTGTTGGGCGCATGCTACTAGCTCGGACTCTTCGGGTGCGGCTTAGGCGGCTCTTGATATCCGGTCTTGACGGGGCTGGGGGCACGCACGTCGCCGCCTGGGGCCGGCCTAGTAGCGGTGCTGGAGGTCGTGGCACGAAGCGCAAGGATCGCCAACCGACGGTTCTTCGGATTCCATGGATCGTCCTTGACGTACGGCATACTTGATCCATGCGCAAAGACGCCCACGATCTTGGTCCCGGTCAGACCGTGCTCCTCGAGTTCACGCCGTGCAGCGCTCGCTCGTTCATAGGAGAGGTCCCAATTGTTGCGCGCGACCTTGGCGGGGAAAGGCCGTGCGTCCGTGTGTCCGTGGAGCTGGATATCGTTGTCTAGCTTCTCCAAGACCGGCGCCATCACCTCCAGTAGCTGTCTCAACCTCGGCTTGAGATCGGCGGACGAGAGATCGAAGATTAGCTCGTCTCCTCCGTCGAGAATCTGGATCAACAAACCTTCATCAACGAGTTTGATGTCCATATGCTCGATCAGCCCCTCCAACTCGCTGTTGGCACGCCGAGCGTCATCGAGCGCTTCCTTGATCGAGCGGAGCCCCGTCTGAAGTGCGCTCTGTTCCAGTTGGAGCGTGCCACCACTCACGTCGAGGAATCCGTTCTGCAGGATTCCCGTACCACCCGGCAACACGGAGGGGGCGCCTTGAAACATCCCCGTACGAAAGTACTCTGATAGCTTTTGTTTGGTGACCTGGTCGGTTTGGGCCAACAGCCACAACACCATGAACAGCGCCATCATCGCCGTGACGAAATCTGCGTACGCAACCTTCCAAGCGCCCCCATGGTGCGCATGGACCGCTTTGGCCTTCTTTGTGATGTAGATGACTTTTGTGCCCTTGTCAGCCATTGCGTAGCGATTGAAACTCCTTCTCTAGCTCTTCGGCGCTCGGACGTTCATCCGTGAAGATGGCACGCCGAGCGAGTTCGATGGCCACGGCTGGATTCGCGCCCCTGGCCGCCGCGAGCAGACCGTTCTTAATCACCGTCAGGTAACGTGTGGACGACTGAGCCTGAATCTCGACGCTCGCAGCGATTGGACTGAGCACGCCATAGCACAGCAAGATTCCGAGGAATGTGCCCACGAGCGCCGCGGCAACATGATGGCCAATTTGCTCGGGCGGCCCATCCATGTGCGCCATCGTAATGATGATCCCGAGCACCGCCGCGACGATACCGAGCCCCGGCAGTGCGTCACTCGTCGTTCGCATCAAGGTAATCGGCTGGTGCTCCTGATCGTGCAATGTCTCGAGTTCGGCGTCGAACATCTGAGCTAACTCGTCCACGGTACAACCGTCGACCATCTGCTTGAGTCCCTCTAGAAGGAACGTGAGCGCGTGATGGCGTTGCATCACTGAGGGGTAACGCGAGATGATGCTGCTACTTGCCGGATCACTCACGTGACCCTCGAGAGCAAGCAAGCCCTCGCGTCGAACGACTTGGAACAGTTGGTAAAGGAGCTTTAGTAGGTCCAGATAGTCCTGCTGCGTCTCGTTCTGCACCTTGAACCCGCGGCGTAGTGCGGCGAGCACTCGCTTGCCCACTTTTCCTGGCGCGGAAACGATGAGTGACCCCACCGCTGCGCCGCCAATCACCACTAGTTCGTTGGGCTGAAAGAGTACGGCGAGAGGCCCTCCGCTCATCGCAAAGCCGCCAAGAACGCTTCCGATCACGACTAAGAGGCCGATTATGGTGGACAAGGGCAACTCCCGAAAACGGCGCCAGAGCGCGAAACCTGAGGATCTATTTGTTGGTCGTCACATTCCGCGTCGGCAAGGGTGAGCGCACCGCCGCCATTGACGTGGGACTCACGCTCGACGGATTCTGGATTGGAGCACACCCTCATCGCCCCTGCTTGGATTCCGGCCGGTCATGGTCCCGACCGTCGAGTGCAATTCGAAGCGCGGCCCGGGTTACCTGGTCTGCCATCTCGAGTGCTCTACTTGCATGGAGGTCACCGAGGTCGCCGTAGCTCTCGGGATATGCGCCACCCTGACCATTCATGACTCGAAATAGGTCCAATGGGACAGGCAATCCGAGCGCCGCATTGTTCTGTACGGCAGCGGCGATCCCGGAGCGCTCGCGCGCGGCAATGACTCGATGTTCGCTCCCTATCCGCGTTGACGGTTCGATACCTTGTGTGGCAGGCGCGTTCGCTAGCGGCAGTTCACCTCCTAGCTGGTTCGCAATCGTCGCGATACTTCTCGAGTAGGCTGCCGCATCTCCGGTGAAGTACCCCTTCTCCTTCAGGCCTCGTACGAACCCCTCAGCGTCGCCCAGCTCCGCGGCTTCAACTGCTCCGCGGTAGCGAGTTCGCAGCAACTGCACGTAGTCTGCGGCACCTTGCTCCGCGCTACTGTAGGCTCGGAATCCGTCCACGATCGTGCGCTCACTGCTTCCGTAACCTTCGCGCGTCCGCTGAGCTACCGACAAGCCTTCCGGGCTCGCTCCTTTCATACCGCCGAAGTTGAAGTTGAACATTGACGCGCCGTGCGCGGTTTCGTGTGCCCATTGTGCAGTCAGAATCGCCTGCCCCGCGGGACCAAGAGGTTTACCGGTCTGCTGCTCGTACGCGCGAGCAATACTTTGCTTCGCCTCGACGCTGGACAGCTGCGTTCGCTTCGGTTCGAGCCAACGGACCGTTTCCGCTGCGAGGCTCTTGCGAAATATCGTCCCATTCTCTCGCACGCTAGAACCAGGCTCGCGAAGGTGCACACCCACCTGCGTCGAAGACGCATCCTGGCGAACAGGCAAAGATGTCACTGACCCTAGCGCGGAGGTCACGTCGAGTGACTCGCAAGTTCGATGCCAGGAGCGCGCGAAGCCTAACGAGATTTGGGAGCGGACGCTGGCGGTGCGCTAGGGATTACTGCGCCTTCGGACTCCAGTTCGCTTCGAAGAATCGTCATGTCTTCGAGAAACTCAAGCAGAACCTTCTCCAGCCCACGATTTCCAAGCACGCTTAGCGCTCGGTCGATCCGCTCAGCCTCGGCGCGCGGTCGGTGGAGCGCCGCCTCACGTCGACACCGCGCCGTCAAGACAGGCAAGGCATCCAAGCAAGCCGTGAGTTTGTAGGAACCGATGTAGGGATCGTTGAGTAGCGTCAGCAGCTCCTTGACCTGCCCGAGGCGCTTCAGGTCCTCTCTATTGACCTTGCACTCGTCAGATTGCGAGATGAATCGTTTGGCCTTAGTTAACATCGCGACAGTTCTGCGCGCTTCTCGCCCTGACGTCATGATGCAGTGTCGGAGATCAAAATGCCACTATCGAGTGACGTCGCTTACACTGTCACACGTCGACGGGGTACTGAATGCCTCCGCATTTCGAAACTTGAGCCAGGGGCCTGAGCAGATGAGCGTGATGCGTGCCTAAGGCCGCAAAGGGCCGTGACTGGACTTGGCGCACCTCGGCTGCGCGAGAACGGGGCTGCTCAGCCTGCAGAATTGCTGTCTGCGGGTGGACGCTCTAAGCACGATCCTGGTGTTCTACCGTGTCGCGCGCTGTCGGTGTCTGCGAGAACTGGTGAGTGACACGACACGAACGTGACGTTCGGGCGTCAAGTCGCCGACGGAAGTTGCTCCGAGCCCAAGGATGAGGATGCAATTCCCTGCCGAAGCTTGAGCACGTCGTGTCGCTCGAGACGGTGAACGGTGGTCTGAACATTGCTTTGGACATCGCACCTCTGTGGTGATCATGCCTACCTTCAGGACTGCTGGTCTTCCTTCACATTCCACCTCACAGATTGGGATGGATGTTGGTCTGTGCATCGCGGTACCGGCGCACGTGCGCCCGACTAGCTCGCGCAGTCGCTTTAACCGACATCGCTCGGATGCGCTCTGCGTCGCAGTACAGACGCTCGTGCGCCCGACTAGCTCAGGCAGTCGCTTTGACCGACATCACTGCTCTGCACCTTCCGTCGTGACCTCCATCATTGCACGCGAGCCCGGCCTCAATCGCACACGAACGGTGTCGACTTCCTCTCGGGGTTCGTCATGAGTACTGGAATTTGGGCCGCCGCTTCGGGCGCGGTTGCGCAGACCACGGCACTCGACGTGGCATCGAACAACGTCGCAAACGCGTCGACGCCCGGATATCGTGCAGACCGCACTGTGTTTCGTCGCGAGCTCAATCAGGCGCAAGGGGCGGCCATGGGCACTCGCTCATTGAAGTACTCACTGGTCCGAACCGTAGAGGCTGATCGCCGGCAAGGACAGCTCGTCCACACCGGTAGAGCACTCGACGTGGCGCTCAAAGATCCCAATGATTGGTTCAGGGTCGCGACTCCTCAGGGGATTCGCTTCACTCGAGCGGGCTCGATTCAAATGACCGCCGATGGCTATCTACGCGGGCCAGACGGCGCCTCCTACGTCGACAGCGCTGGTCGTTCTATCCAAGTCGCACGGGAGGCAAAGAGCGTCAGAATCTCCGCTACCGGCGCGCTCGTCGTCGACGGGGTTGATACTGGACAACGTCTTTCGGTGGTCCGATTCTCCAATCCCGGTGCGCTCGTAAAGGATGGGTCCGTGTTGATGCGAGCCACAACCGAGGCGGGTCAACCTTGGAACGTTGACGCGGATCTAGAGACGGAAGCGATAGAGTCCTCCAACGCTTCGGCGCTCAACGGAATGACCAGTCTGGTTCAAGCCGCGCGAGAGTTTGAGATGGTCACTAGAGTGATTGATGCGTTTAGCACCATCGAACGCCGCACCGCCGAGCAGGTTGGTAGCGGGAAGTAACCAAGCAGTGATCCGATATCCGTGGTTCGCAGTACAGGTTGGAACATGGCTCGTGGCGGGCTTCGGAGCCGCATTATTCGCGCGAGCATCGGCATCGGCCGCGGCGGTAATCGTTGACTCGACCCAGACTTGCCCGAGCACGCGACCTCCCCCTTGGATTTCGCCGCACGGCAGACAACTGAGCCAGCAGAGCTGCAACACGCAATGTCAGTCAGTGCAGACCGACTGCGCGTTACGCTGCGACCAAGAACCAGACTGCATCGGGCGCTGCCGTGCCAAGGCAGAGGACTGCACCAAGCGCTGCATTCAGGGTCAGAATCCCGCTCCAACACCTGCGAGTTACCTCCATCTGCAACTCGTTGAAGAATACCTTTGAAGCGCTTAGGGACTCGCCCGGAGACGTAAAGCATGGAAGCCAACTCCCCTCACTACCCCAATTCCAGGCGCCCGCGCCGCAGCACTGATTCTTCCACGGACAGTGCGCGCCCGAAGCTCTCGAGCATTCACCAAGGCTCTAGTTCCAACCAACCCGGACGGCTAAGCCTTCGATCCCGTACCACGTCCATGGTTCCCTCGGCTGTCTCACCGTCCATCAAGGAAGAACTCTGGTTCGGGGGACATGATAATTCGGTCGCCGAAGGCAATGCGGCACGCAGCATGGCCGCCCTGGTGGGCAAGATCGTTGGCGCAAAGCCGTTCCCCGAGTCAGCACGGCGCTTAGCGGATCTCACTCGCAGCGAGGTCATCCGCATCGAGCCTGTGGTCCAGGTGTTGGAGCGTGACCCAGCGCTATCGGCGCGACTACTCCGATTGGTGAATTCGGCGGGGTACGCCCTTCGACAACGTTGTACCTCCGTGCGCCACGCAGCAACCCTCGTTGGCACGGACCGTCTGCACCAAATCGCCACGACGGCGGCAGTGCTGGACATGTTCGACGCGCGTGGTTCGCTCGCTAGTGAAGTCTTGGAGCACTCGACGGTTACCGGCGCAATCAGTCGCTACCTCGGCGCGCACCTTTCCCTGCCGGTGGACGACCTCTTCACTGCCGGTTTCTTGCACGACATCGGAAAGGTCATGCTGCTCGAGACCGAGGGCGATCAGTACGTCGAGTTACTCACCACGCATCGACACGAAGCGGGTGTGATTCACGTCGTTGAGCGATCCCTCTACGGATTCGACCACGCGGTACTAGCCGCCCATGTCCTAACGGAATGGAACATTCCTGACCCGGTGCCGAAGCTGGTGGCATGGCATCACGACTCGTCGCGTTCCTTCGGCGACTCGACCATGATGACATCGCTCACGCAGACGCTGCGGCTCGCGGATCTCGCTGCCCATATGTTGCTTAGCGGAGCGGAGCAGGAAGACTTCTCCGCATTGGCGACGTCCGAGTGCGCCTCCTACCTCGATATCTCAGAACCTCAACTTGCTTCGATGTGGGACGATCTACATACGCTTTGTGAGAAGAGCATCGAGCAGTGTCGCGGTGATCAGGCGCCAGCACTCGAGCCACGTAGCATGCGTCCCAGGCAATCGCGTTCAGCGCAAAGCTCGGGACCAGTGCCGGAACCGGACCTGCCGCTGCAGTTTCCATGCGTTGTGTGTGCCGGGCCAACCTTCGGTAATACCTGTCGCGCCTGCGGGGGCAACATGTGTCCGCAACATCATGTGGGGCGAGACGATTGGTGCAGCCTGTGTGTGAGAGATTTCCGTCTCGAGAAGAGCGAGAGTCTCTCGTCCGTGCCCTTTGGACTGGCGGCAGGAATTGCGGCGTCCACTCTCTTGGTGAGCGCCGCCATGGGTTACGAGTCCGGTGGGATGATCGGGAGCGTTCAGGCAACGGTCGGGACATTCCTGCTCTTGCTGCTCACGGCAATGGTGCTGGGACTCGTGCAGCGCTGGCTGCTGCGCACACGCTTCCTCCGCACGAGACCGAACCGTAGGGTTACCGGTGCCCTGGTAAGCGACGGAGGCGTCCAGACTATCGCTCCGTCCGTGTCACACCACGTCTTTACCGGCAGTGCGAGCGATGCGGATCCACTTTCTGAGCTCATTCGACTTGCTGGCGATGGCGTGGAACATGTGATTGTCGACGACGTACCATCCGTGCCGACTGTGTTGTCACAACTCTCGCGCGGCGAGCACGCAGCTTCGCTGGTTCGACCTCCGGAAATGCAAGTCGGTGACATGCCCAGCCTGCAGCTTGGGTGGCAGCCTCCAACGCTCTCCACCGAAAAGCACACGAGTTCCAACGCATTCACGGAACCTTCGCGGCTGAGTCATTCCTATGCTCCCGACTCGCAACCTGGTAA
>JBLNFG010000341.1:0-6994 GCA_050263495.1 Myxococcales bacterium
GACGAGCAAAACCAAGCAGATTGCGCGTGAGCGCGCTGCCGCGTCGGGCCGCGGCGAGAATGTCACTGATATCCTGGTGAAGTGGCGAAACTGGCTCGACGCGATCGCTGGCAAGAGACGCAATGCTAGTGATGGCACCGAGCACATTGTTCATGTCATGGGCCACACCTCCCGCAAGGACGCCCACTGCTTCGAGCTTCTGCGCTTGGCGCAACTGGTCCTCCAACTCCTGTCGTCGCAGATCAGTCTGTTGTCGCTCGCGCAAGCGGAGTTCGCTGCGTTCCAGTGCTTCTTTAAGTGAGCTCGCGAGTCTCAGGTCGGAGGTTCGAAGGCTCATCACGTGCTGGTGAACGCGTCGGCGATTGACGAAAACGCTCAGCATCAGCACCAGCGCCGCCGCCAAACTAAGGAAATAGTGAATACGAAACGCAGCCGGCAACAGTTGAACGGCGATGGGCAATGTCGGCAACAGCACTGCTAACGCGATGAATGCCAGCCATGACGTGGAGAGCACGACCGCCCCCGTTGCGACGAGTACGAGCGGCACGTAGGTAAGTCCGTACGGGTCGTGTCCGAGCTTCGCGGACAGCAGGATCGTAAGCGTCGCGGGCAGCGTCATGACAGCAGCCGCAAGGTGGGCCCAGCGTGGCCGCAAGGATCGACGAAACAGTAGGAACGAGAGGACCGAGTCAACGGCCGCAACTACTAGGTCGAGCACAAGAGCCGCCAGATGCGGACTCGGTTGCTCGGTGAGATGTTGCCAACCAAGCCAGCCCAGCAGCAACACAGCGACCGCTGCACTGAGCCACTTGACCGAATCAAGCACGGGCGCCTCCATCACCTCGCGCCTCAAGTCTCGGGAAGAGTCTCTCGAGCTTAGAGCGAGCGGCGCCGAGGCCGATTCGCCGGAGACAGGGTCATTCATCAATGCTGCCTATCCGCTAGCAACGGCAACCCCCGCCGAAGCGTTAACCGCGCCGGAAAGACCGGATCCGCTCACGCTGCATCCGGTAGCCATACTGGGGATGGGCTGCCTGGCCTTAGACCCCCTGGTTCCTCGGCCAGCGCACGATGCATCTAGCAAACGCGCGGAATCCTGACGTGCAGGAGCGACGTCGCGTGCACCGAGGGGGCTGCGGATCCGATGCGACCCGTTCGGTCTTCAGCCCGCACCAGCAACCAACACGAAACATTCCAGAAACGACGACTCGAGTACCACCTCTTCCAGTTCGGCGATGTCCGTGAGAGTCTCCCGGGCTCTCCCGAGTCGTGATCCGATAGTCGCATTCGCATTCAGCCACTCCGAAGGAGAATTGAGTTTTTATGCCAACCGCCCGCAAGCGCATCGCAGTGTCACTCGAGCGAGAGACGCCCCCGATTGAGGACTATCGAGCCAAACCAGCCCAGGAGATCTTCGGCAAGCTAGTCTTCAACGACGCCGCGCAGAAGCAGTACCTCTCGAAGGACGTATACAAGAAGCTGCGCGCGACGGCTCTTCGCGGGCAGCCTCTCGATCCCTCGATCGCCGATCAGGTCGCGCAGGGTATGCGCGAATGGGCTCTAGCCCACGGCGCCAGCCACTACACGCACTGGTTCGTTCCGATGACGGGGCTTACCGCCGAGAAGCACGATGCCTTCATCGAGCCGAGCATCGAAGGCGGCGCGATTACGGAATTCGTTGGCAAGACACTGGTGCGCGGTGAACCGGACGCATCCTCCTTTCCTTCGGGCGGTACGCGGGCAACGTTTGAGGCCCGCGGCTACACCGTCTGGGATCCCCAATCCCCAGCATTCATTCAGGAAGAGGTCAATGGCGCCACTCTGACCATTCCGACCGCATTCGTCAGCTACACTGCGGAGGCGCTCGATCAGAAGACGCCGCTTCTTCGGTCCGTAGAGGCGCTCTCGACGCAGGCCGTACGGCTGCTGAGATTATTCGGCAACAAGTCCGTCACACGCGTGTACACGACGCTCGGCCCGGAGCAGGAGTACTTCCTGATTGACCGAAAATACTACGAACTTCGACCCGATCTCATTGCGTGCGGCCGCACGCTCTTTGGTGCGCCGCCCTATCGCGGACAGGAACTCGAGGATCACTACTTTGGCGCCATTCGTGAACGCATCCTGGCGTTTATGATGGATCTGGATCGGGAACTCTGGAAACGCGGCGTCCCCGCCAAGACGCGCCATAACGAAGTAGCTCCCGCGCAATTCGAGCTCGCACCGGTATTCGAACGTACTTCACTCTCCGCAGACCACAACATGGTCGTCATGGAGCTGATGCGCCGCACCGCGCTTCGCCATGACCTAGTGTGCCTGCTTCACGAGAAGCCATTTGCGGGTATCAACGGCAGCGGCAAACATAACAACTGGTCAATGAGCACCGATGCGGGTGAGAACCTGCTCGACCCGGGCAACACGCCACATGCGAATGCCCAGTTCCTTGCGTTTCTCGTGGCCACGATCTCTGCAGTGGACGAATACGCTGCGTTGCTGAGGATTGCTGTTTCAGGTCCGGGCAATGACCACCGTCTGGGCGCCAACGAAGCACCACCGGCAATTCTGTCCGTCTACCTCGGTGAGCAGCTGGAGGACATCATCAACCAGCTGGAAACCGGCACCCCTACGAAGAGCCTCGGTGGCGGGGTGATGGAGTTGGGCGTGACGACCATGCCCGTATTCCCGAAGGATGCGACCGACCGCAACCGGACGTCACCCTTCGCATTCACTGGCAACAAGTTTGAGTTCCGCGCCGTCGGTTCGTCGCAGTCCTGCTACCTGGCTAATACCATCCTGAACACGATTGTCGCCGAGTCCGTGAAACAACTCGCGGATGAACTCGAGAAGGCTGCGGCGGGCGACTTCAATCGCGCCCTGGCAGACGCGCTGCGCGCCCGGATCAAAGCGCACAAGAAAGTGCTGTTCTCTGGCAACAACTACTCGGCGGACTGGCACGCTGAAGCCGCGCGCCGCGGCCTTCCAAACCTCAAAGATACCGTTGAGAGTCTCAAGGCCGCGCACAACAAGTCATTCGAAGGGGTATTCGACTCGCACAAGGTGATGAGCCCGAAGGAGTACGAAGCTAGAATCGAGATCTTCTGGGAGCGCTACGTCAAGATCCTCAACATCGAGGCCACCGCTACTAGCGATATTTCCCGTAACCAGATCCTACCCGCAGCCATCGACTACCAAGCGAGGATTGCGGGGTCGATCGTGGCTCTCAAGAACGCCGGGGTCGACGTTCCTTCTGCACAGATGGATCTCTTGAAGTTGGTCGCGAACGCAGCGGCCAATCTGAAGACGGCCAGCGACGCATTGGATGCGGCTATCGAGGGGGCATCCGGCGCGGACTTGAAGCTCCAGGGTGAAGCCTATCGCGACCGAGTGGTGCCGGCGATGAACGAAGTGCGAAAGATTGCAGATGGGCTGGAGGCGGTCGTCGACGACAATCTCTGGCCATTGCCGAAGTACCGAGAGATGCTGTTCCAGTACTAAACGGGTCGAGCTCTCGCGTAAGGCCTCCCTCCGGAATTGGGGAGGCCTTACGCTTTTGTAGCTTCAAAACGGCGACCAAGGGGTCGGATCTATACGCGACGTAGGGGGCGGAAGGCCTAGCCGCCCCCGGTGACTGTTGGCAAGCTCTGCGACGGCGGGTCGACAACCATCGTCGATATGCGGGCGTGCCGCCTATCGACGTTTTCGTGCGATGGCCCCAAGCTCCGACCTAGACACCTTGGCCGCCCCCATCAAACCTCCTACCACGCGCACTTCTGGGCTAGCGCAGCGGCTTGCGACGGCCGCGCTACTGCTAACCGCGGCATGTGGTTGCTCGAACTGGCAGCACCAAAGTGAACAAGTGCCACCAGAAATCTCAGCCGTTAGGCGTCAACAGCCAGTCGCAGCGGCGGCTTCGCGCCCGCAACTCACTATGGCCCACGAGAAATACACCAAGCCTTCGGACGAAGTGCTGCGTCAACGTTTGGAGCCTTTAGCGTATCAAGTCACGCAGCGTGACGCGACCGAGCCACCGTTTCGCAATAGATACTACAATCATCACGAGCAGGGCATCTATGTCGACATCGTTAGCGGCGAACCGCTATTCAGTTCCATTGACAAATTTGACTCTGGGACGGGTTGGCCGAGCTTCACCGCTCCGATTGCTGGCGGCACTGTCGTAGAGCGTACGGACGCAACGCATGGGATGACCCGCACCGAGGTGCGGTCAAAAGTGGCCGACTCACATCTCGGGCATGTTTTTGAAGACGGGCCCAAACCGAGCGGGCTGCGGTATTGCATCAACTCCGCCGCGCTGCGGTTCGTACCCAAGGCGTCACTTATAGCCGAAGGATACGGCCAATATTTGCCGCAATTTGAAGCGACTCAATCGAGCGGGACGACCAATCCGCCAGGAGCAGGTCAGAACAGTTGCACTGTTCCGAACTCGGGCGGCGGTGGTGGAGGCTGCGCGGCCACCCTTGAGGAGTCCTATCTTGCGGGCGGTTGCTTCTGGGGCATGCAAGAGCTGCTTAGGAAAGTGCCCGGCGTCGTCCAGACCGAGGTTGGCTACATGGGTGGCACCACGCAAAACCCGACGTATGAGGACGTTCGAACTGGCAGGACGGGATTTGCCGAAACCGTGCGAGTGGTCTTCGATCCGAAGCAACTCACGTATGTTGATTTGCTCGAAAATTGGTTCTTTCGCATGCACGATCCGACGACTGTAAACCAACAGGGTAACGATCGCGGCACGCAGTATCGTTCGGTCATATTTGTGACCAATGACGAACAGAAGCAACAAGCCACGCAATCGATCCAGCGGGTACAGCAATCCGGGCGTTGGAAGAAGCCGATTGTGACTCAGATCCAGACTGCGGAGCAGTTCTATCGAGCGGAAGATTATCACCAGGATTACCTGGAGAAGAATCCAGGCGGATACACTTGCCACTACCTGCGGCAGTAGGCGATCATTCTGACTCTGGTTCTACGACGTTCGGTGTGCGGAATGGGCCTGGTGGCGAGCGAACCGTTGGTTGCGCCACTTCTGAGGCGCGGGTATGTTGCGTGGCATGTGCTTGCGGCCCTGGTTTCAAACGCTCCTAACGTTGGCCCTGCTCGCTTCCGTCACAGCTTGTGCCGACGAGAAGCCCGCCGCCCAATGCGTCCCATTCGAGACCTGTGGCGGCGATGTGAGTGGGACCTGGAGCATTAGCGGGTCGTGCGTAGAAGGGAATCTGAGGGCTGCCGCGAATCTTCGGCCAGAGCTGCCGGTTGCCTGCCAGGGGATGTACAAGGACGTCTCGGGCGTGATGAGCGGTTCAGTCACGTTCGTGGCTGGTACCGCGACCGTCGATACAACGCTTGCGCTTGCCTCCGAAATCAAGCTCGACGCGGGGTGTGCGACAGCACTGGGCGTTGCCCAGCTCGATTCGGCGTCTTGCGAGGGGTTCGGCGCAACGCTCGCTGCGCAGCAGCTTCATGGCGGAGCGGAGTGCGAGTTCTTGGACGGTCGCTGCAGATGCTTGGCCCATGACGTACGCACAGAGACGGGCACCCGATCGTATCAGGTAGCGAACTCCCGCATTACTTACTCGGGTAGTGCTGACTATCTCGATTTCTGTGTGAAGGACGACACGATGCGCGCACGCCAGTTTAACCGGCAGCTCGTGGCCACTATCTTCATTGATGCCAAGAAGCAATAGCCCTAAAGCCGCACCCCATTGACCGCGGCGGATATTCGCGAGACCCCCATGCGGGGTAGGGTCTCGGTCCCGATTGCTGTCGCACCTGGCACGAAAAACCGATCCTGCCATCGTTGAACGCTCCGGTGCCGGCGGGTGGCGTCAGGCTCGGTGCTCCGCCTCTCTGGTTGCGGGGGACTTGCCTCGCGACGCGCGAGCGTGCGCGCTGAATTGCTCGTGCAATTGAATGCGGCTGCCAGGCTCCAGGCCATGGGCCGTGCAAGAACTCGACGCGGCCTGGGCTTCCGAGTAAAGTCGGCGGCGTGTCCATCGACCCGAAAGAGCTCGAGAAACTAAACCGCGATGAGCTAATTGCGAAGGCTCAGCAGCTTGGCGCCATTCGCCCGGAGCTGTTGACCAGGCCGGAGCTGCGCGACGAGATCATTCGCCTTTCGGAGAGTGACGAGAGTGAGCGTAGGCGCGCCCGTGGTTGGTTTGGCGTCGCGCGCGACCTCGTTGCCAGCGTGGTGAACCAGGGGCTGAACCTGCCGGACGCAGTGGACCTAATTCGCAGTGCCAACGTATTGAGCCAAAAGGACTCCCCGCCGGTCGCTACGGTAACGTTGGCCGAGATCTACGCGGCACAGGGCCACGTACGGAAGGCATTGGATCTTTTGGACGAGGTACTGGCCAATGAGCCCGATCATGAAGCTGCTCGGTTGGCCCGATCACGGTGGTCACAGCAGCCGCCAAATGGGGTGAGGGGCGCGAACTCAGGCGATACGGGAAAAGAACGGACGCCTGTGGAGGTTCCTGAACTCCAAGAGGTAACGAATCAGCAAGATCCGGGTTCTGGCGCGGCAAGTGGGGTAGCAGAGGTCGCTGTGACAGACGTGACCGCGCCGAGAACGGATGCGGGACTCGACGATCGAGCCAGTCTTGACGCGACCACTGAGTGCTCGCCGAGTGTCGACGTCGCAGTGCCGCCGACGTCGAGTGGCGAATTCGTGGAGGGCGCAGTGCCGTCGACGTCGAGTGACGGATTCATGGACGTCGCAGTGTCGTCGACGTCGAGTTCTCCTCCTCCCGCGCAAGCTACGAAGAGCGACGGCGAGGAGGTCAGTGAAGCAGTAATTGGGGCTGGTGCAGAAGGGGCGTTGGTGGATGTACCTGCGGACAGCGAACGCAGTCCGCGCGCGATGATCGACGTCATAGGCGCTCCAATTGAACTCCACGCAGCGAGCGCTCAGCAGGCAAGCCCGCTCAGTGGTAGAGTAGCTATGATGCCCGACAACATGGTCGAACCCGCAGCGCCG
>JBLNFG010000342.1:0-9518 GCA_050263495.1 Myxococcales bacterium
CGTGCGCCAAGTGTAAGCGCCCACGCCGCTTGTGAAACGCTGGAGAATGCCTCTGGGCGTCAGCCTGTCTCGCAAGCAGCTCGAGCGCTCCCGCAAGGTCTCCCGCGTCGGCAAGCTGATCGACTCGATGCCACGGATCAGGCGAGTTCCCACCCTTAGTGGGGAGCTCGCCCCCGTCCGCATGCTGATGGATAGTACGCCGCGAGTCTGGCGAGTTCCCGCCCGCGCCTAACGGACGCCCACGGCTTGAATCGATGGCAGTAGGCACTACCGAATGGAACTCGGTTGACGAGGACGTCGAAGCGCGTCGCTCGAAGATGGTGCAATCGGGAGACTTGGCTGCGCGCAGCGTTGCGACTTTGGGTCGAATGTCGGTCGGCGCAATGAACAGCAGCCCGCCCGGGCGCAACACGCGTGCGAACCCTTGATACATCGACTCATTTGCCTCGTCACTGAGGTAGACCGACACATTCCGATAGAAGATCGCGTCTAGTGATTCGGAGGTAAGGAGCGATAGGTGCTCGCGCAGTGGATAGTGTCGGAACGTCACCAAGTGCCGCAGTTCAGGCAAGAGTTGATAACGTTCGTCGGGCAAGCGGCGAAATCCCCGGTCAATTTGCGCAGCTTCTACGCCGCGGAAGGACCACGAACCGTAGACTGCCGCCTCAGCTGCCGCGATCGCGGAACGATCCACGTCCGTTCCCAAGATCGTGACGCGGTGCAGATCGGAAATGGGGAGTGCGTCACGCAACGCCAACGCAATCGAATAGGGTTCTTCCCCTGCCGCGCACCCGGCGGACCAAATGGAGAAGCGAGCACCTGCACGTGCCAGCGCGCTTCGGGCAGCCGCGATTAGGGGTGCAAAGTGACCTCTGAGACGAAAGAAGTAGGTCTCTCCAACCGTCACGTCACCAATCAGACTAAGTAGCAGCGAGGGGTCGCGCAATAGTTGCTCAACCATCTGATCGGGGGTGAGATCCCTGGCCTTCGCCCACTCGACTAAGGCCAATCGCAGGTGGTCCTGCCATCGCGCTTGCGATGCAAAACCAAACCGCTTCTGCGCCGCGGCAACTAGCAGTTCGAAATGTGTTGTCAGGTTTCCTCCGTAATCGGCGGTAGTTCCGCAACACGTGCCAGTTGCTCGACGCTGAAAAGCAAAAGCGTCGACTCGGTGCCACGAATCGTTGCAATGACGTACGGTCCGGCAACCGCGTCGGCCGGCGGCGGAGCAACGGCTTCAGGTGGGAAGGATCTCACGTCCCGGACTCGCTCCACGCATAGCCCGATCAAGCGCCCTTCAATGCGGCAAATGACGATGAAGTCTTCCACTCGCGGGCGGTGCACGGTTCCGGTTAGGCGCGCCGCAACGTCCAAAACGCAGATGGTCGTGCCCCCAAGATTGAGAATCCCGGCGACCCATCCCGGCGATTCTGGAATAGGGGTAAGCAAGGCATAAGGAACGACCTCCTCGACGCAATCGACCGAGATCGCCGCGTCGATCCCATTCACTGTTACAACCACGACCGTCAAATCGACGGTTGGGCGAACGTAGGTGACAGCCGCGGGTGCAACCATTCGCTCGACGGCTGCAAGCCGAATGCGGAGCTCCTGAAGAAGCTCGAGAGCCTGTTGATGCGTCGTACTCGTTTCGGAACTGGACATGTATCGCGCAATTGCCTCGACTTCGCCCGTGTAGAAACGGACACTTGGCCATTGAGTTAACCCCCCAATTGCCGAGACGAAGCCACGGGACAAACTCCTCGGGCCGACTCGTCAGGTCCGGCGATTATCGCGTATGATTCCCGTTCCTTGCCGCGACAAGCGCTAATCGTCTAGTCGACGTCGAGCAGGCTATAGCGGAGCCAGTCGACCCGCATCACCACGTCATTCCCGGGAAAGTCCGCGGCGCCCGTCACAGGAAACCAGTGTGAATCGGGATGCCACAGGTTGTACATGAGGTGGATCGGGTGCTGTGGCACGTGCGCCGCGTCGTTGAGATTCCAGAGCGTCAGCTCTTCAGCGCCATCCACCAAGAAGAACCGCACCGCGTCACTCTGCCACGTGAATCCGAGTTCGTAGTAGCTATTCGCGTTCACGAGCCCTGGGCGCACTAACGACGGGCGCACTCCTGTTGGAACAAACTCGTCGGAATTGTCGGCAAGGCTGTCGTATTCCGTGCCGGTTGCGAAATCGACGATGTGGCTCAGCTTCCGGAATCGTTCAGAGCCTGCGGTCTGGTCATAGTCGGTGAATACGGTAAGGTACACAAATCCGGGCGAACTACAGGCAATCTGCAGATCGATCTCGATGTCGTCGGTCAACCCATCTTGATCCGAATCCGAACCATCGGAGAAATAGCCGAGTATCGACTGAATTGTCTCTTCGTTCGGGCCGCAGGCACCGAACTTTACGCGCGTTCGCAAGGTACCAAACGCAAATTGGCCTAGCGTTTCGAGCTGCGTTACGTACGCGGGACCAACGGCGTCGGCAGCAGACTTGGACGCGTCGCCTGGAAAGGTGAGCGACACTACCTTGCCGTCTCGTGCCGCCGAGTCAGTCTGACCGAAACGAGCGCTGGCGTTCGAGAGCGCTGTCTCGACGGTCCACACCCCCGAATTGTCGACGAAGTCGGTTTCAAATACGGTGTCACCGGGTTGGTTATCACCTCCGGCGTCCCGAGCGTGCATGGCGCCAACCACTCCGTCTTGATGACCGCATCCAATGCCAACACCTGAGCCGAGGAGAACCAGCGACTGTTGCGCGATGCTCAAGCCTCGATAGAAACTACGGAAGTACATAGCGTTGGACATCGGCCGTGTGCGGACTCCTTGGATGGCTGCTCAAGAAAGCTTTGGCTCGCTTTGAAGCACGCGCGCGATCACCGGAGCGGGCCAAAGCTTCGATCCAGAGCGCCTCCCGTTCCTCGCTCAGAATGCCAGCACCAAACCGTTGCTGCGCCTTTTCAAGGATGCGCAACCCTGTTGTCGCGTCACCTGCTCGGAGCGCCTGCCGAGCAGCAAGCACCACCTGACTCTCTTCCTTGAGCAGACTCACCGCACTTGCGGCCGAACTCGTACCAGCGGGTGAAGGGGTGGTTTTCGGCGCAGTCTGTCGCAGCTCGTTCACGCCAGCGGCCGCTGATGGCTCCACCTTCTTTTCTGAGTTGGTATCAGCGTCGAGTACGCCTTGTGCCGGAGTATCGACCTGATTTGGGATTGAAGTAGCGGCAGCTACCTCCCGAGGCGCGGCTCCGGAGGCCTCTGGAGATTCACGCGCAGGGGCTGATCTCATGGATCCCCCCTGTGCATTTCCCGACGCCCACCACCCGATTTGGTGAGCAACTGCGCCTGTTCCGATCATTGCCAGAACTACGCCGACTATCTTGAACGTCGTGGGTGCGATCGCTGCACTCGCCGTAACTGGTTGCGTCGCGTTACCAAGCGTCGGCGGTGCTGGGTTCGCTGGAACAGGTGGAATGGCACCGAGGATTCGGACCCACAGCAAGTCTTTGTCCTCCGTGGGCATTCGCACGGCCTGTCCGGCGCGCACCAGGGATTGTTCGAGCGGTGTAGCCGCAGCGTCGATGTCAGCCCAGCGTGTCGGATCGGTCATGAGCCGCCTCCCGCGCGCATGCCTGCGAATTGTGACTTTGCTTCGTGCCGGGCTAGCGCCTGACGGAACGCACTGCGCGCTAACTGCAGCCGAGAATAGACCGTGCCAATCGGGATTCCGAGAATCACAGCGATGTCTTCCCCAGTCATACGCTCGAGCTCGAACAAGATGAAGACGTTGCGTTGTTCGGGCTCAAGACGTTCGAGAATGCTCGCAAGCAGTATGAGATCTTGGTTGTGCTCAGCGGCGCGTCCAACGTCCGCGCGCAGATCAATCGCCGTATCGACGTCACCCTCGGTGAGCTGGTCGCGTCGACGCTTGGCTTGTATCCGCCGTCGGTGGGCCACAGTCCGGCAGATCGTAAACAGCCAAGTCGTGATCGCGCAGCGCGCCTCGAATCGGTCGAGCTGCTCGTGCACGATGAGAAACACGTCTTGCGTCGCGTCTAAAACGTCGTCGCGCTCGACGCCTAAGCGCAGCAAGTTGCGCCAGACGTAGTCGGAGTGGTCGTGATAGATGGATTCGAGGGTTGCGTTCAAAGCAGCGCCACCAGTGTTGTTCTTCGAAAAGTCGTTACGAATGACTCAATTTTTGCCCCGGGGTACACCCGAACCTGGTGAACCCTCAAAGAAGGGCAAAGGGGTGAAGCGCACAGGTCACCGACCTCTGCAATTTGACAAGGAGACCATTGTTTCATTCGGCGGGGTCGATGCTAGTTAGAGGCGGTAGCCACAAAAGTTTCTCAGCAAATCGGCAATCGGGTGCACAACGATCCGCACTGGCGCGATCGCGCATCGCCAAGCTACAGAAGCCGAACACCCAGGCGGACCGCTAACGCACTCCAAATTCCTGAAGAATTCCAGGCGTTTCCTGCGTTCTCGACGCGAAAGGAATAGCCGGAAAGTGGTCGCCAAGCGTTCGCCTCGAGCCCGACCGACCAACGCGACCCCAGCTCGCGTTGCACCAGGAGAGAGCCACCCACCGCCGACCAAAATAGATTCGCCGCCCCGCTCTCGTCGAAGCCCTGACCTTTGCCGTGCAAACGCCCAAGGGTCGAAGCCGCGCAGACCCCAACAAAAAAAGAACGCCCCCAACTCTTACAACCACGAACCTCAGCCGCCCATATCGAGACGGTCACCTCGCCCGGACCATAGCCTATGGTTTTGGGCGCCACGTGCGACGCGCCTAGCTCGAGCTGCCATTGCCTGTTCCAAATCACGCCAAAGTCGAGCGCGACGACGACAGAAGGCCCGTCGGTGGTGCCCCAAACCGGACCGGTTTTAGCCGCAACGAACCATGCACGTGAGATATTGCGAGCGGTTGGCAGCACAACCCGTCCTCTGCTGATCTTGATGGTCGGTACGGCGCGCAGGGCGGCACTTGGCGCTTCCTCTCGACGCTGCTGCTCGCGATCGAGCAACAGCGCGACCGAGACGGCAACGGCATCTTCCAACGAGGTACATTCGCTACCGCGATCGCTCAAACGGCGCTCACCCGGCTTGGCGCCGCTGAATTGCACGTCCGCGAGATACTCCCGCCGAGTTCTGTCGAATCGAGCAACCACTCGAAGCACGTTTGCGTTCGAGGCAACGTGCGGACTGCCGGATGTTGCTCCATCGGCGCGCAACGTCTCTGATCCACTAACCGCTGATTGCCGTAGCTCCGACGCCTTTCCGTGTGAAGGACTGACGTCTCCGGGCAACGGAATCGATGAATG
Organism: Myxococcales bacterium; assembly: GCA_050263495.1. Taxonomy (GTDB): domain Bacteria; phylum Myxococcota_A; class Polyangia; order Polyangiales; family Polyangiaceae; genus FEN-1139. Next base: position 5,330 of record JBLNFG010000342.1, read on the forward strand.
CTCGCCGCCAGTACCTACTTCGACGGGTGCCTCAGCCGTAGTTCCCTCGTGGGCGGGTTGGGTGAGACGATTAGCCGTAGCGGGGTCGTCGTGAGCGCGTTGGGTATGGCCATCGACTTTTGCGCCCGTACCATCGTGAGCGCGTCGGGTGAGACGATTAACCGTAGCGGGATCCTCGTGAGCGCGTTGGGTGAGGCGCTCAACCTTGGCGCGCAGCTCCGATTGATCGGCACAATCCATGGCCCGCGGGGTCCGTTCAACAGTCAAGTCGAGCTCGAGCGGTTGCGCACACAATCTCCTCGGTTGGCCCAACGCGCAGAACAGGCCCACGCTGAACAGCGTCAACCGGCGGCCCACGGCTCGTCCAAGGTGACCGATATTCAAGCTCAGCGTGATGTTTTCGCGTTGCAGCACGGGCGCGCAAGTTCCGCCAGTACATCCATTTACTGCGTGAAGCGCAAGGGCTGATTGGCCCGGTGCCCTGTTTTTCCTGGTTGCGACGAATCTCAAATGGCGGGGCTGAGCTCGGCTCTCTAAGCCCGAAGAAGCCACTAAACGCGAGGAGTTCGCAATCCATGCACACACGAATCGAAGCCCGATCCGCGTCTCATCTGTTACTTCTCGTTGCGACCTTGGCAGCAGCGACGGGGTGTCCTGGCGGTCCAGACGGAGACGGCGAAGAGGTGGGCCCGGCGGATGCCACGTCGGGTGGGGCCAACAATTCTAGCGTTCCACGGACAGGGGGCTCTGGAACGCGCACCACGAGTCGCGCGACCACGGTAACGACTGCACTCAGTGGTGGCTCCGCCGCGACAGGACTCGCGAGTAGCGGTGAGCTCCCGAACACGCACGTTGGGTTCGGTAACACGGGTGGGCTCCCCACAACGGGCGGGGTTGCGGCCAACACAGTGTCAACACCAGTGAAGGGCCAAGGCGGGGCGAGTGCCGGCGTTGGAGGCACTGATAGTTCCACATTTGTCGTTCCTTCGAACGGCGGCGCAGCGATGCACAGCCGAACCACAGCGCTCGGCGGAAAATCTGGCAACGCGACGAGTACCGGAGGCACGTCGAACAACAAAAGCTCCATCACGGGCGGCAAACCCGGCAGCAGCGTTGCAGTGGGCGGAAGCTCTGCGAATGGTACGACAAGCGGCGGCATTCACGGTGGAGGCACATCCAACAATCTTTCCGATTTGCTCGTACCCGAATCCGGCGCATTGCTCGGGCTCTACTATGGCGACGCGAGTATTGCAGCAACAGCCACCAAGCTGGGGACGAACATCCAACTGCATCTCACCTACTACGCGTGGTCAGACGATTGGACCAGAGATGGCACGGCCGAAGATCTACGTTCGGGTCGCATCCCGTTCGTGAATTGGGAGTTATTCGGTGCCGTGCTCGATGACATCATCGCTGGCAAGGACGATGCGATGATCAAGCAGCGCGCAACCGCCGCCAAGAATCTAGGCAAGAAGCTATTCGTGGACTTTGGCGCAGAAATGAACGGAGACTGGTCCCCTTGGAGCGGCGCACAAAACGGCAAGAGTGCCGACAAGTACATTGCCGCCTACCGCCACGTGCACGATCTATTCGTTCAAAACGGTGCCACCAACGTCATCTGGGCATTCTGCCCCAATGTCACCTCGGAGCCAGTGGAGAGTTGGAACGAACCACTCGATTACTACCCTGGAGACACCTACGTCGATTGGATGTGCGTCGACGGATATAACTGGGGCAAGAGCGAATCTTGGGGCACGTGGCAGTCATTCCACGAGGTATTCGAAGACATCTATCCGGCCCTCGCCAGTAAGAACAAGCCGATCCTGATCGGTGAGATGGCATCCACGGAGCTCGGGGGCAGCAAGGCGGAATGGATCAGTCAAATCATCCCCACGCTACGCACCGATTTCCCGCTCATCAAGGGCCTGGTCTGGTTCGACATCGACAAAGAGACGGATTGGCGCATCAGTTCGTCACCCACATCGGAAGCCGCATTCAAGACGATGGCAAACGATCCGTGGTTTCGACGCTAACGTATCCTCAGCGTGGGGCGCAGCTGCGCCCCACTGAAACCCGAGACACCCACGCCTGCAGCGCGCACGGATAGCTACCGTTCCTGCAGCAGATTGTCTGCGGTCTCGCGCAGAGTCGCCGCGATTTCGCGAGGCTGCCAACCGAGCAGCTCGCGCAGCCGCGTCGCGTTCCTTTCGTTTTCCCATAAAACGTCGAGGTGAGCTCTCGAGCCTCCTACGGCAGTGCGACCGTAGAGTGCACATTGGTTGCAACGGACCACTTCACACGGCCGCGCAGGTAGCACAGTACCTCCACCGCAGATTCGAAGATGACGTCAGGAAAGAGACCTGCGCGCAAACGTAGCGGTCGCCTCAGCTGAAAAGCTTGCTCCAGAGTCTCGATGCCGACGAAGTGACGGGAACGTCGGCTCGAAGGCACAGTGCGTGCCTCGTTGTGACTCGTTCATGGCGAACGGCACAGCACGAGCTACCGCTGCTGCTGCGCGATGAAGGGGCGTGCCGCACCATGAAGGAGCAGGTAGCCAGGGCTTTTGCCGGGCCTTGCAGCACCGTAACCAAGTCACCGTCCTCTTGGAATTAACTCCCGACGGCATCTCTTAACGGATGGACCAGCCCCGGCAAGGCCCCCCCATTCTGGGTCCCATCTACGAGGCGTTCCTGGAATGCGGTGCCGTCGACCGCCGCGGATGCACAGTACCGGCAACAGCGGGGCGTCTTTCGCTTCGAGTGTTCGCCCGCGTTTGCAGATCTCGTGCAGCTCGAGAGTAATCCTCGATCGCGCGATTTTGCTGCTGCACCACCAGTATTCGTCCGGGCTCGCACGACTCGTGAGCGTCGAGAGATCCAGGGCGACGCGTTTGCCGCATCCTTAGTGTTCATCGGGGCTCGCACAGCGCGAAGGTCGTGAGAAATCCTAGGCGGCGCGATTTTGCTCGCCGCACTCAAGTGACCCAATTGTCACGGCTGATGCAATCAACGTTGACGATTTGTTCGAGATGCGTGACTCTGTCAGGGCTCGGGCCGAGAGTGGCAATTGAAAGCCTTCTAGTGTCATCGCGGACGAGTTTCTGAGATAGGCCAATACCCCCACGAACACGGCTTCTGCGCTCGGTCCGCGGGAGGCGCGCGTGTTTTTTCCATCGACAATCTCTTCAGTCACGGCCTCGGAGGACTGCCATGTTCAGTATTCTTCATACTCGTAAGCTTCTTCTCGGAGTCGTGGTCACGCTCGCGACCGGATGGATCTCCGCCTGTGGCAACTCCGACTCTGGAATCAACGTCGCGCCAGGGCACAACACGACGAGTCCAAGCGTTGGTGGCGCTACGTCGTCCTCTTCATCTGGCATTAACATTCACGCCACGAAGGACGGGGGAATCGACGATTGCCAGACGGGGGGTGATTGCTACGCGGTCGTCGACGCCGGGCCCTATTGTGGAGACAAGAAGATTGATCCCGATCTCGCAGAAGACTGCGATGACGGCAATCGCGTCGGTGGAGACGGATGTTCGGGCGTCTGCAAGACCGAGCCGAACTGGGAATGCCCCAATCCCGGTGAAGCGTGCCGGTCCCTCATTATCTGTGGTAACGGCGAGCGGCAAACTGGCGAGGGCTGCGACGATGGCAACAGCACTGCGGGTGATGGCTGCGACGAGGCCTGCAAGGTAGAGGCTGGTTGGTTCTGCGCCGGCGGAGAAACGCCTTGCCAGCGACTTGCGGGTTGCGGCGATGGGAGAATGGCACCCGGCGAGAGCTGTGACTTGGGGGACGACAACGGAAAAGGCGCTGGCTGTGATGCTAAGTGTCGTCAAGAAGATGGGTGGACTTGTCGGCCCCCACCGGTCGGGTGCAAGAAGGTCTCAGTTTGCGGCAATTTCAAGGTCGAGTCCGGAGAGGACTGCGACGATGGCAACACCGACAGCAGCGACGGCTGCACCAACCTGTGCAAAGTAGAGGGCAACTACTACTCTTGTCCCGCGAAAGGCGGTCCCTGCACAGATAAATCACGCTGCGGCGACAGTATGCTGGAGAAACAGGAAACCTGCGACGACGGAAACACCAAGGCGGGGGACGGTTGCAGTGCCGATTGTGAGTTAGAAGACGGATGGCAGTGTCGCATGACAGGGAAACCGTGCGTCCCGAGCTGCGGAGACGGCGC